>JAGXHX010000019.1 GCA_024635955.1 Bacillota bacterium | reverse complement strand
TAGTATTTTTCAAACTTGCCGCTACTGCTAGAGTAATTGTGACAGGCTCTGTTTTATCATCAACTTTTTCGGTACTGTTACATCCAGCAAAAACAAAAATCATTGCCATAAATAATAGGATTAAACTTAGTCTTTTTCTCATTATCTATCCTCTTTCTCGGTATAATCTTGAGAGGTTCAGCGTATCAAAACACAACTAAAACCAACTAAACCAAACTATTATTAACTAAAAACATTATATTAGAATACAATATGATTGTCAATATATATATATTAATTTTTCATTAGATTGTTATCTTTTATTCCTTATGTTAGAATAAAAAAATAAAGTGTAATATAGATTGACGAGGTAGATTGAGATGAATATAGACGACTTATATACACCTGAAGAAATAGCCCAAAAACTTAAAATAACTAAGTATACTGTTTATGAAATGATCAAGAGAGGTGATCTTGATGCTCACCATCTAGGTAAACAATTGAGAATTTCAGGGGATCAATTTAATCTATACCTTCAAAGATCTAAAGGAGCATCTAATATTTATGAAGGAGAAATTATTGTTGTTGATGGTGATATTAAGTTTTTAGTTGATAATATAAATATAAATGTTAATTCTAAACTTAAAGGTAAGGTTAAAATATCCATACATCCTGATGATATACTACTGAGCAAGGAACCTATAGATAGCAGTGCAAATAACAACTATAAGGGTCAAGTAATAGATTTTATAGATGAAGGTACTAGCGTGAAGGTTATACTTGATATCGGTATTCATATTTCAGCAATAATAACCAAGAAATCCTTTACTTCAATGAATATTGAAAAAGGAACCACTCTATATGTTATCTTTAAAACCATGTCAGTTAAGGTCTATAAATAAGAATAAAAAGTAAAGCCCTCTTTTAAAGAGGGCTTTACTTTTTATTAAACTTTAATTTATTAATCTAAAACTTAATATCTGTTATCGGCATAGTTAACCCAGCCGCCTTCTTGCACTAAGACCTTGTCAAAACCACCAAGATCAAAATCAATAACTTCAGATTTTTCACTAGATGTTACATAAATTTTAGCCTTATCAATATCAACTTCAATGTTTGTTATAGAACCAGAATAGTTGTTAAATAAATTATCAATCTGCTCCTTTGGCAATTCTATAGCCATCATACCGCAATTAAACATATTTTGTCTGAAAATTCTAGCAAAACTCTCAGCAATAACTACGTTAATACCATTAACTTCCAAAGCCCAAGGTGCATGTTCTCTTGAAGAACCACAACCAAAATTTTCTCTAGTAACCAATACTACCTTGTCTTTTATATCTTCTTTATTATCAAAGCCTTTTAAAGATAAATCCTCTAAAAGATATGGCTTCAAAGCTTCCTTAGTTATTTCAGTTAAATACTTAGCCGGTATAATTTCATCAGTGTTAATATCACTTCTATCTAAAAATAAAACTTTTCCATTAAAATTCTTCATTTTTTCACCATTTATCCTTTATACAATTGAGAGTTGACTATAGTACCATTAATTGCAGATGCTGCAGCAGTTGCAGGACTCATTAAATGAACCACACCGCCCTTACCCATTCTACCATTAAAGTTACGATTAGTAGTTGAAGCACAGGCTTCCCCACTAGCAAGAACACCGTTACTCATACCAAGACAAGCTCCACAAGTTGGATTTGTTACACAAAATCCAGCACTTTGGAAAATTTCGATTAATCCTTCTTTTAAAGCCATAGTATAAATTGCAGGTGTTGCCGGGCTAACAATTGCTCTTACATTATCACTAATCATTTTGCCCTTAAGAATAGCTGCGGCAATTCTTAAATCCTCAATACGACCATTAGTACAACTTCCAATGTAGATTTGGTCTAATTTAATACCAGACATTTCCTTAACTGATTTTACCTGATCTGGCTTATATCCAAAAGTAACCATAGGTTCTAACTTACTTATGTCATATTCATATACTTTTTCATAAATAGCATCTTTATCCGAAATCCATTTTGAATAATCCTTCAAAGCTTCTTCTTTAGAGCTGAAATCATCTTTTATATAGTTCCATAAATATTCTACAGTTGTCATGTCAGGATAACATATACCAACTGTTCCACCAGCTTCAACTGCCATGTTGCACAAAGTCATACGCGATTCCATGGACATTCTATCAACAACAGGTCCAGTATACTCTATAGCCATATTTGTTGCACCATTAACAGTTAATTCTTTAATGATAAAAAGAATTAAATCTTTAGCATATACTCCAGGTTGCAATTTTCCTTTTAAATTAAATTTGATACTTTTAGGTGATTTAAAAGCACAAACACCTTTTAATATCCCTACTTCAAGGTCTGTTGTTCCTACACCTGCTGCAAAGGCCCCAAATGCACCGTGTGTGCAAGTGTGAGAGTCACCCATTATAATAGTATAGCCTGGTCTAACAAAGCCCTTTTCAGGGAATATTGCGTGACATACGCCATTTCTACCAATATCAAAAAAATCCTTTATTTCATGTCTTCTGGCCCAGTCACGTAATATTTTGCCTTGCTCAGCTGTTTTTGAATCTTTAGCTGGTGTTACATGATCGATTACTGCTTTGATTTTACTTGGATCAAAAACTCTGTCTTTACCTCTAGCCATTAAGTCTGTAATAGCGATTGGTGTAGTTATTTCGTGACAGAAAACTCTGTCTAATTTTAATACATGAGTATCTGGGTATGGTTGTTCTACTCTGTGTGCATCAAATATTTTTTCTACTAATGTTTTGCCCATTTTATTCTCCTTTTTCTTTTTATTGAAAATCGATTATACAAATCAATTTCATATTTACCTTAATATTCATAATAATTTGACAAATTTAATAATAATACTCTATAATTATATATTTTTTCATGAAAATTATAAAGTCTAAAACAATAATTTTATGGTAAACTAGTGTTAGAAGTAATAATGAAGCCTCTTTCATTATAGCAAGGAGATTATTATTATGAAAATTAAAGTTCTATTAATTTCAACACTAACTGTTCTTCTACTTTTTGCTCTGACAGGTTGTTCCAACACTGCTGTTAGTGACAATCTTAAAGAACTAGCCAAAGTAGAAGTCAAAAATTATCAGGGTAAGGATTTATCCTCAATCACTGATTTTAGAGAAAATTCAATTGCTGGACCTCAATATGTTGATATCGATAAATATAAGTTGAAAATTGATGGTCTTGTTGAAAATCCAGGTGAATTTACCTATGATGAAATTCTTGCAAATAAGAATTATACAAAATTGGTAAGACTAGACTGCGTTGAAGGTTGGAGTGTAGACATACTTTGGGAAGGTGTCTTAGTAAAAGATATTCTTGACAAAGTTCAAGTTAAAAATAGTGCTAACACTGTGATTTTTTATGCTTATGATGGATATAGTACTTCATTACCACTAAGTACTATTCTTGATAAAAATATGATTATGGCATATAAGATGAATGGAGTTGTTATTCCTCCAGAGAGAGGATATCCTTTCCAGTTAGTTGCCGAAGATAAGTTAGGTTATAAATGGGCTAAATGGATAACTCATATAGAATTATCCAGTGACAAAAATTATAAAGGTTATTGGGAAAGCAGAGGTTATAGCAATGAAGCTTCTACCAAAAATTGATCGAATATCAGCCTGGGTTCTCTTATTATCCTTTGTTGTCTATATGCTATCAGGAATTGATACTGTAAGAAGAATTCTAATTCCCCAATTATCATCCCTAATACATTTACAATATCTTTTTATACCTACCTTGATTGCTTTTACAATACATACTACTTATGCAATACATCTGGCAATAAAAAGATGGAACTTATGGAATAGATTAAGCCAAACACTGCTCTTCATTTATGCAATATCGAACATAGCGCTATTAGCCTACTATATAACAACATTTTATTAATAAAAAAAGAACTATTAAGAATATTCTTAATAGTTCTTTTTTTATATGTTTTTTTAATTTTCTTTTTTATATGGAATTCCTAATTTGGTAGGTATATTAAAGCTTTTTCTAGATATTGTCAAAACAATAGTCATAATATATGGGATGGCAATAAATAATTCATTAGGGAAAAAGCTATTACCTCCCTTAGCCTGCATATATATGGCCAATGCTTCTGCAAAACCAAAAGCTAATGTACCAATAATTGCCCCTTTAGGATTCCAGTTTCCTAAAAAGCAAATAGCAAAAGCAATCCAACCACGACCACCAATAATATTAGTTGTAAACAAACCCAAAAACCCGATTGAATAAAATGCACCAGCTATTCCTCCCATTGCACCTGCAAAAAGCACTGCTAGAAATCTCACCTTGTAGACATTTATCCCTGCAACATCAACTGCTTCAGGATTCTCACCTGCAGATCTTATTGTTAAACCCAAAGAAGTTTTGTATAACATAAAATAGGATAATGGGGCAATAATATAGATGATGTATGTAAGAATATTCTGATTAAATAGAACCTCACCAATCACAGGTATACTAGAAAGAAGAGGGATTGGAATTACTGCTAGTGGATTAACAGTTAAAGGAATAGTAGGCACTCCAAATATCACACGATATAGAAATGCACTAAGACCTAATACTAAAATATTTATCGCTACTCCTGTCACCACTTGATGCTGCTTTAAGTAGATGCAAATCCATCCATATAAAGATGCAACAATTACACCAGCAATAATAGCAAACAAAAACCCTATTGCTAAACTCCCACTTAAATACCCTCCAACAAAGCCTGCCCAGGCTCCTACAATAAAAATACCTTCAATAGCTGTTACCATCACACCTGTTCGTTCTGCTATAACTTCTGCTATTGCTCCAAAAAGCAAAGGAGTTCCCATCATTATTGCCATACTTAACAAGTTAATCATTTTAACACCGCCTTTTGTAATTTGCGTTTTTCTCGATTATTATCTAACCAAGTTCGCAAAAAATATGCCAAAATTACAAATACCATAACAAAACCTTGCATCAATTCAATAATACTTGTTGGTATATTTGACATTTGCCCCATAATGGTACCCCCAACCTTTAATGCACCAAATAAAATGGCAGCAAATATTATACCAATAGGATTACCATTAGCTAAAATAGCAATACCAATACCAGCAGTCCCAATATCCGCATTAAATCCCTGCACCAACATATGTTGTACACCATTAACTTCTGTAAATCCTGCTGCTCCAGCCAAAGCTCCACTAATAAAGAAGGCTAGAATATATATTTTTTTTGAATTAATACCTGACATTCTCGCTGCTTCAGCATTATAACCCACTGCACGTATACGATAACCTAAAGGAGTCTTATAAAGAAGAATCCAAATACCAATACAAGTAAGTACAGCTAAAACAAAACCAATATGTAGTCTAGTGCCTGATATAATTTTCGGCAACCAGACTGAAGAATTTAGAGGATCTGATTGAGGATATTCCCCTTTTCCTTCTATTAAAACAGTACGTAATAAATAGTTCATTATAGCTAATGCTACATATGTAGACATCAAACTGACCAAAAACTCATTAGCATTATAACGTGCTTTTACAAAGCCAATAAATGAACCCCAAATGCCAGCACCTAATACAGTTAAGATTAATACAACAAAAAGTGTCAGCCATGATGGCAGAATATTTTCAAAGAACAATGAACCAGCAACAGCAATAACTGCACCAATATAGAATTGTCCTTGTGCACCAATATTATATAAATTAGCTTTATAGGTAAAAGCAAATGCTAAGGCAGTAAACATTAATGGTGTTGCTTTTACAAATATGTCGGCAAATGTATACTGATCTCGTAATATTGATGTTAACAACACGTAATATGCGTCAATAGGATTTTTATTTAGAAATAGTATCATTATTCCACTGGCGACAAATCCTAAAACAATAGCCATAATATTAGTGACAAATAAATCTCTTAGCTTAGCATTCATCTCAACTTTCCTCCCCTACTTGATATCCAGCCATTAACAGACCAATTTTTTCGGTGGTAAGTTCATCATGATGGAATACTCCTTGCACTTCGCCCTTATACAAGACAGCAATTCTATCAGAAAGAGCAAAAATCTCTGAAAGCTCAGTTGATACTAGTAAAATACTTTTACCTTTTACACGTTCATTTAGAATAACTTGATGAACATGGTTAACTGCACCCAAATCTAATCCTCTGGTTGGTTGGTCGAAGATAATAACCTTCTTACCATTATCTACTTCTCTTGCTAAAATAACTTTCTGTTGATTCCCCCCAGAAAGATCTTGAATGACTACACTTGGAGAAGGAGCTTTTATTGAATATTCATCTATTTCTTTTAGCGTGTACTGATTGAGAATTTTCTTATCTATAAATCCGTGCTTTTGCCACTTTTTATCAAAACTACTCTTAAGTATCATATTTTCCGCAATTGACATATCCATAACCATTCCATCTCTACTTCTGTCAGCAGGTACATAACCTATTCCCATATCAATCTTTTCTCTAATCCCTTTTTGGGTAATGTCTTCACCGTCCAAAAATATTTTTCCACTTGTAGGTAAAATAGCGCCGCTTATAACTTCGCAGAGTTCTTCCTGACCATTACCGCTAACACCAGCAACACCTAGCACTTCCCCCTTATGCAACTTCAAAGAGATATCTTTTAAAGTTGGAATTTCAGCCTCTTCTTGCACTGTTACATTTTGTATTTCCAGTCTAACTTCCTTACTTATCATTTTTTGAGTTAGATCTCTGTTTGCCAGAATTAAATCCTTACCTATCATCAATTTTGATAGATCTAGTTCATTAGTCTCTTCCTTTTTTAAATCGCCACAAACCATTCCATTCCTCATTACAATAATCCTATCAGCAACACTCATTACTTCTTTTAATTTATGGGTAATAAAAATGACAGAATTGCCTTTTGCAACAAATTCTCTAACAAATTTCATTAAATTTTCTGATTCTTGTGGAGTAAGAACTGCTGTTGGTTCATCCATAATTAAAAGATTTGCTTTTTGGTACAAAGCCTTTAAGATTTCTACTTTTTGTTGATCACCTACAGCCAAATCGCGGATATAAGCATCAGGATTTATATTAAAGCCATAAAACTCAGTCAACTTTTTAATTTCTTCCCTTAATAACTTCTTATCTATCACGCCATGTACATTCCCTAGTATCATATTTTCTGTTACTGTATGAGAAGAGACCAGAGAAAAATGCTGTTGTATCATGGAAATTCCAAGTCCCATAGCATCTTTAGGAGAATGTATTTTTATTTCCTTACCCTCCTTAAAGATTTTCCCTTCATCTAACTTATATAGTCCATAGAGAATTTTCATAATTGTACTTTTGCCTGCACCATTTTCTCCCAATAAAGCGAGAACCTCCCCACTTTGAATAGAAAAGGATACATCTTTATTGGCAATAACTTTGGCAAAGTATTTACTGATCTTGTTCAATTCGAAAAAAGCTGTCTCCATAATTTCACCACCTTTTCTTGTAAAATTATAGCGGTACCAATATGCACCGCTATAATTTCAATTAAATTCTATGTATACTTATCTATTTTTTTGCAAACATTGATGTAAAATCAATCTCGCCATTACCAGCTTTTTTCATACCATCAGTAACTTTTTCCTGAATCTCTTTGCTAATATTATCTGTATATACCGGCTTGAAGATATCTTCAGCGATACCTGCTTCATGAACCATATTTCCACCTAGATCTCCATCAATATATTTTTGTATAGCCCATGTATAGAATGTTTCAAAGTCGAAAACAACAGAAGCTACAACTGTATTTGGATCTATTTTTGTCTGATCTCCTGAGAAACCAATAAACTTAGCACCTTTTTCCTTAGTTGCTTGTATAGCACCT
Organism: Bacillota bacterium; assembly: GCA_024635955.1. Lineage (GTDB taxonomy): Bacteria > Bacillota > TC1 > TC1 > TC1 > WTXA01. The sequence goes on along the minus strand of JAGXHX010000019.1, from coordinate 153 downwards.
AAGCCTACTTGGTTTGCATAAACAAACATAACATCTGCTCCATTATTTATCATTGAATCAGCCATTTGTTTACCTAACGCCACATCGTCCCAGCTATTTGCATAGGCACGAACTGCTTTTGCATCAGTAATTCCACGATCTTTAGCAATATCT
>JAGXHX010000018.1 GCA_024635955.1 Bacillota bacterium | reverse complement strand
GGCAGACGCATACGACTCAAAATCGTACGGGAAACCGTGGGGGTTCAAGTCCCCCCTTCGGCACCAGTAGGGCATCTCAGAGTTTCTGAGGTGCTATTTTTTTGCGTAAATGTACCCTAAGTGACACCCTATATTTGTATGAATTAACTGACTCGACTTTTTAGCTTCCCGTACGATGCGAAAACGTACGGGAAAGTAATAAAATTCATTACCGATAATTGAAAGATAAGTGAATAAAATAAAGTTATTTTGGCACCTTAGGAGGTGTCATTTTTGTTTAATTTGATAGTTGTAGAAATATTACTGTACAATAAAATGCCCTAATATAAACAAACTATTATTATGTACATATAAATAAAGTAAAAACCCTTAAGTTATGTTAAAATGTAGAGTATATGATTACTTTAATTTTACGCAAAATTAATTAACATATAAACAACTATATTTACTATCATATTAGTTCAATTTTTGTATAGTGAATTGATAAGGTTGTATTCATAAAAAATAGAGAAAAAATTTAGAATAAAAAGAGCTAACTCGGACAATTAGAGTTTCCGATAGCCATTATTATAATTGGAGGTATACAAATGTCAAGTGCAGCACAACGTGCCGAATTACAATCTAAAATATGGAAAATAGCCAATGATGTCCGTGGCTCAGTAGACGGATGGGATTTCAAACAATATGTTTTAGGAACCTTATTTTATCGTTTTATTAGTGAAAACTTTTCTAGTTACATTGAAGGTGGCGATGGAAGTGTCATCTATGCAGAGCTTTCTGATGATATTATAACTAATGAAATTAAAGAAGATGCAATTAAAACTAAAGGTTATTTCATATATCCTAGTCAACTATTTATAAATATTTCAAAAAATGCTAATACAAATGAAAGCTTAAATACAAATTTAGCTGCAATATTTTCTGCTATTGAAAGCTCAGCAAACGGTTATCCATCTGAATTGGACATTAAAGGATTATTCGCTGATTTTGATACTACTAGTAATAGATTAGGAAATACTGTAAAGGATAAAAATAGTCGTTTAGCTGCTGTAATTAAAGGCGTTGAAGCACTTAATTTTGGTGAGTTTCAAGATAATCAAATTGACCTATTCGGTGATGCTTACGAGTTTTTAATATCAAACTATGCTGCCAATGCTGGAAAATCTGGTGGTGAATTCTTTACTCCTCAGTCTGTATCTAAACTTATTGCTCAATTAGCAATACACAAGCAAACTACAATAAATAAAATATATGATCCTGCAGCTGGTTCAGGTTCATTGCTATTACAAGCAAAAAAGCACTTTGATGCTCATATTATTGAAGATGGTTTTTATGGACAAGAGATTAACCATACAACTTATAATCTTGCTCGTATGAATATGTTTTTACACAATATAAACTATGATAAGTTTAATATTGCTTTAGGAAATACTCTTTTAGACCCTCAGTTTGGTGATGAGAAACCTTTTGATGCTATTGTATCTAATCCGCCATATTCTGTAAATTGGATTGGTAGCGATGACCCAACTCTTATTAATGATGATCGTTTTGCACCTGCAGGAGTATTAGCTCCAAAGTCTAAAGCTGATTTTGCCTTTATTCTTCATGCTCTAAGTTATCTTTCTAGTAAAGGGCGTGCTGCTATAGTTTGTTTTCCTGGTATTTTTTATCGTGGTGGAGCAGAACAGAAAATCAGAAAGTATTTGATAGATAATAATTTTGTAGAGACTGTTATTTCGTTAGCTCCTAATCTTTTTTATGGGACTTCAATAGCGGTTAATATTTTGGTTCTTTCTAAGCATAAAAGTGATAATAGGACTCAGTTTATTGATGCTAGTGGTGTAGATTTTTATAAGAAGGAAACTAATAATAACATTTTAACTGCTAAACATATTGAGAAGGTTATGGGTATGTTTGATAATAAAGAGGATATTGAACATGTTGCTAAATCTCTTGATTATGATGCTATTGTTGAAAATGATTATAATTTATCTGTGAGTTCTTATGTGGAAGCAAAAGATACTAGAGAAGTTATTAATATTAATATGTTAAATACAGAAATAAAAAAGACTGTAGCAAAGATAGATAAGCTTCGTTATGATATTGATGAGATTATTGGGGTGATTGAGTCATGATGAAGTCAAATTATATGGATATATTACTTGATGAGGTTAAGGTTGAATGGAAGGTTTTGGGGGAGGTTGCGGAAATCGGAACAGGTAGTTCAAACCGTCAAGATGAAGATGAAATAGGCAAGTATCCATTCTATGTTCGTTCGAAAAAAGTTTTAAATTCAAATACCTTTGAGTTTGATGAAACTGCTATTGTAGTGCCTGGCGAAGGTGGAATTGGAGATATATTTCATTTTGTGCAAGGCAAATATGCTTTGCATCAAAGGGCATATAGAATTCATTTATTTTCGAATATAGTAAATGCTAAATTTTTATATTATGTAATGTGTGAAAGTTTCAAAAAATATATTTTGATGAAGAGTGTTGGTGCTACTTCTATTTCTATTAGAAAACCAATGCTAGAAAAGTTCTCGATACCCATCCCGCCCCTTAAAGTACAAGAAGAAATAGTCCGTATTTTGGACACTTTCACAGAGCTTACAGCAGAGCTTACAGCAGAGCTTACAGCTCGTAAAAACCAATATACTTATTATCGTGATAAGTTATTCAGTTTTGAAGAGAGTGAAGTTGAATGGAAGGCGTTAGGGGAAGTAGGTGAGTTTAAACGAGGTAAGAGATTTGTGAAAACAGACATGCTTTCAGAGGGATTTCCATGTATTCACTATGGTGAAATGTATACACATTATAATATCTGGGTGGATAAGACAAAATCGTTTATTAGTCATGATTTAGTTGCAAAGCTAAGAGTTGCAGAATATGGTGATGTTATAATTGTTGCTGCTGGAGAAACAATTGAAGATATTGGAAGAGGGACAGCTTGGCTTGGAAACACAGGTGTTGTTTTTCATGACGCTTGTTTTTCGTATAGAAGTTCTTTGAATCCTAAGTATGTTTCATATTTTTTAGGAACAAAGTTATTTCATGAACAAATTAAGAAACATATTTCTTCAGGAAAAATTTCGGCGATTAATGCTAAAGGTTTAAGTAAAGCAAAAATACCCATTCCGACTCCGGAAGAACAAGCCAGAATCGTCTCTATCCTTGATAAATTTGATACATTCACATCCTCGATTACTGATGGGTTACCTCATGAAATTGAGTTGCGTCAAAAACAATACGAATACTATCGTAATATGCTACTTAGCTTTCCAAAAGAGGAGGTATGAAAATGGCAGAATACAAACCAATTGCAGAATCAAACAACTTCATAGTTTTAGATAAATATACCAAAATAGATCAACAAGGAGTTGGCTATCAAACCGAAGCCGATTTAGAACGAGAACTCATTCAAGATTTAGTAAATCAAGGTTATGAACATCTAACAAATTTAACTACACCTGGAAAGATGATTGCTAATGTTAGAGTGCAACTGCAAAGCCTCAATAATGTTGAGTTTACAGATGCTGAATGGATTAGATTTTGCGAGCAATATTTAGATAAACCAAGTGATAATAATATTGATAAAACTCGTAAAATACATAATGATTACATTTTTGACTTTGTCTTTGATGATGGGCATATTCAAAATATTTATTTAGTTGATAAAAATGCTGTTGCAAAAAATAAAGTGCAAGTAATTTCTCAATTTGAGCAAAAAGGTACTCAAGCTAATAGATACGATGTAACTATTTTGGTAAATGGTTTACCTTTGGTACAAGTAGAGCTTAAAAAGCGCGGTGTAGCAATTAGAGAAGCTTTTAATCAGGTTCATAGATATAGTAAAGAGAGTTTAAATACAGAAAACTCTCTATTTAAGTATTTACAGATATTTATAATTTCTAATGGTACAGATACACGATATTTTGCTAATACAACTAAACGTGATAAGAACAGTTTTGACTTTACAATGAATTGGGCAAAATCGGATAATACATTAATTAAAGATTTAAAAGATTTCACTGCTACATTTTTTCAAAAAAATACTTTGTTAAATATATTACTAAAATATTCAGTTTTTGATGCGAGTGATACTTTACTTATTATGTGACCTTATCAAATTGCAGCAACTGAAAGAATATTGTGGAAAATTAAAAGTACATACCAAAGTAAAATATTAAGAAGCACTGAAGGCGGAGGATATATTTGGCATACAACAGGTTCTGGTAAAACACTTACTAGTTTTAAAGCAGCTCGTTTGGCTACTGAACTAAATTTTATTGATAAAGTGTTTTTTGTTGTAGATAGAAAAGATCTAGATTATCAGACTATGAAGGAGTATCAACGTTTTTCTCCAGATAGTGTTAATGGTTCAGAAAGTACTGCAGGATTAAAACGTAACATCGATAAAGATGATAATAAAATAATTGTTACTACTATTCAAAAATTGAATAACCTTATAAAAGGTGATATTGAATTGCCTGTATATAATAAGCTGGTTGTATTTATTTTTGACGAAGCACATCGTTCACAATTTGGTGAAGCTCAAAAAAATATTACTAAGAAGTTCAAAAACTACTATCAATTTGGTTTCACAGGTACTCCTATTTTTCCTGAAAATGCATCAGGATCAGAAACTACTGCAACAGTTTTCGGAAGAGAGTTACACTCTTATGTAATTACTGATGCAATAAGAGATGAAAAAGTTTTAAAGTTCAAGGTAGATTATAACGATGTGCGTCCTAAGTTCAAATCTATTGAGATCGAACAGGACGAAAAGAAGTTATCTGCAATAGAAAATAAGGAAGCACTACTACATCCTGAAAGAATTAAAGAAATTTCTCAATATATTCTTAATAATTATAAAATAAAGACTCATAATTTAAATTCTAATAGAAAAGGATTTAATGCTATGTTTGCTGTGAGCAGTATTGATGCAGCCAAACTTTACTATGAATCATTAAATAAATTACAAAAGGATAGTGATAGACCTCTAAAGATTGCTACTATATTCTCATTTGCTGCTAATGAGGAACAAAGTGCAATAGGTGAAATTCTTGAAGAGACTTTTGAACCATCAGCTATGGATAGCAGTGCAAAAGAGTTTTTAAGTTTAGCAATTAAGGATTATAATGCTATGTTTAAAACCAATTTTGGTGTAGAAAGTAATGAATTCCAAAACTATTATCGAGACCTTGCTAAACGGGTAAAAACAAAAGAGATTGATTTATTAATTGTTGTAGGAATGTTTTTAACAGGGTTTGATGCACCTACATTAAATACTTTATTTGTTGATAAAAATCTTAGGTATCATGGTTTAATACAAGCTTTTTCTAGAACCAATCGCATTTTTGATTCAACTAAAACCTTTGGAAATATTGTTACATTTAGAGATTTAGAACAAGCAACCATTGATGCCATTACTCTTTTTGGGGATAAAAACACTAAAAATGTTGTTCTGGAAAAAAGCTATAAAGAGTATATGGAAGGTTTCACAGATGTAGCAACTGGTGAAGCACGTCGTGGATATGTAGATGTAGTAAAAGAACTAAATGATAGATTTCCTAATGTTGATGATATTGCTACTGAAAAGGATAAAAAAGAGTTTGTTAAACTTTTTAGTGAATATTTACGTATTGAAAATATTTTACAAAATTATGATGAATTTTCAGGATTAAGAGATTTACAATCAGTAGATATTACTGATCCAAAGGTTTTGGAACAATTTAAATCTACTCACTATTTAAGTGATGAAGATATAGCTAATATGCAAGATATTCAGGTGCTAAAAGAAAGAGCTATCCAAGATTATCGTTCTTCATATAATGATATTCGTGATTGGCTTCGTCGTGAAAAAAATGGAAATGATAAAGAAGATTCTACTATTGATTGGGATGATGTTGTCTTTGAGGTAGATCTTTTAAAATCTCAAGAGATAAATTTAGATTATATACTTGAACTTATTTTTGAACATAATAAGAAAGTAAAAGATAAAAAAACATTGGTTGAAGAGGTACGTCGCTTAATTCGATCTAGCGTAGGAAACCGTGCAAAAGAAAGCTTAGTTGTAGATTTTATTAATCAAACAGATTTAGATAAGATTCAAGATAAATCAAGTATTATTGATGCTTTCTTCTCATTTGCTCAAGCAGAGCAAAAACGTGAGGCAGAAGAATTGATCAGTACAGAAGAATTAAATGAAGAAGCTGCAAAAAGGTATATTACAAACTCCTTAAAAAGAGAATATGCTAGTGAAAATGGAACGGAACTAAATGGATTACTTCCTAAAATGAGTCCTCTTAATCCTCAATATTTAATAAAAAAACAGAGTGTTTTTCAGAAAATTTCTGCTTTTGTAGATAAGTTTAAAGGAGTAGGTGGAAAAGTTTAATTTAAGTGACTAGATTTTATGGATTTGTTCGACTTTTGTATAGTCACAATTTTAAACTTTTACGCTTAAAAAATTAAAAAATCTGACTATACAAAAAACTTATTATTCAATACATAGCAGATGCAAATTAATTGTATTTGTTATGTGCTGTTCATATTTTAGAAGGAGGTCTTCATGGCAGCAAAAAATGCATTTAAAGGTTATTCTTTCCAAAAAACAATATATACTTTTTTTGCTTTGAAAATGGATATTGATAGGGAGTTTAAAATACTTGAAGCTGAAGTTGATGTTAAACACAATTTTGATGATATCAAAGTTCATTCTTATGATTGTAATTATCATATACAAATAAAGAATTATGATCACATTAACAAAATCATAGTCACTGATAATAAAGTCGTTATTAATGATAACATATCAGTATTTGAAAATGAAAGCACAAACATTGTTATCGTTAAAGATTATAAATTTAATTATAATTCAGAATTATTTGGATTGCGTTCAGAATTTAGAGATGGTATATACTTTATATCATTGACTGAAGATGATGTTATCGATTATGCTTCCAGAGAATATGAAGGCGATGAGAGGCGTTTATATGCTATTATATCATTGGCTAGCAAAAAGTGCTCGGAATTAGAAAATTCTCTAAAAATAACTGAATTACCGGAAATTTCAATTTTCAGTACCGAATTATTAGAAAAAACAGAACAAATTTCAAATTTTTGTATAGATGATAAAACTACGAATTGTTTGTTTATAGAAGGGAAACCTGGCATAGGAAAAAGTCATTTGGTAAATCAATTAGAATTGCCGAATAATATACTGTATAGATTTTGGATTTACGAACAAGATCCAAATAAAAATGAAAGACTTAAATTCAAAAGTTTTATCAAAGATATTTCAAGGCAAGTATTTCAAAATAATAAAAATTATGGAAAAGAAGAAATTATAAAAAAAATTGAAGAAAGTCAGACAATTTTAATAATAGATGGTTTGGACCATGTTGAAAACTATAATGAACAGGATCTGGATAAATATATTGATTTTTTTGATTTGTTGAAAGAAAAAAGTAAGATAATAATTTTTTCCAGACCGTTAAAAAAGGAAATTCATTGGCAAAAGATATTTATATCTCTATGGAATAAGGAAGAAATGAAAAGGTTCCTTATGTTAAAATTTGGAATAAAAGACTATGAATTAACCGAACAATTTTATAAAAAAACATCAGGGTATCCAATTATTACTGATTTTTTAGCTAAACATTATTTATTAAATGAGGAGCTATCAGAGCCTGTGTTTGTCGATGATATTTTTAAGTATTATGAAGAGTTAATTTCAAATGTTGAAGTAAGAAGCATATTGAAAATATTTGGATTGAATAGAAGTTTTTGGACTTTTAGTGAATTAAAGGAATTAACAAAAGAAGCTTATGTAATCTTTACTGAGTTCATGGAAAAGCATAGGTATTTATTTGAAATTACGTTAAATAGAATTTCTACAATTCATGATAGTTTAAATACATACATAATAAGAGAACCAGGTGAATCATCCTATAAGCTCAAGTATGATAAATATACACAAGAATCTATACGAAATAGAGAAATTAGATTTCTTAGTAGATTCAATTCTTTAGATTTATCAAAAGAATTTAGAAAAGAAATGTTTTTGAAGTATGTAGATATAAAAGAATTTGCCGATTTAAAGAAAAAACATATTGATTATGAATCAATTGAAACTTTTTATATTGATTTAAAAAACAGTATTGGTTTATTCGAAAGCAATGAAATATCGTTGATTAAATATTATGACCTCACTTTAATTATGAATATTATAAGAAGAGATAATTTGAGTCAAATGCATCAATTAACTTACAATATTTGTCATTATATTATTAAAAATAAGGATTATATAAATTTAATTTTTAGTTCTAAAGAGTTATTTGACATTTTATATATTTTAAAAACCGGAAGGGTTGCCCTGTATAAAAATTCATTAGAGAATTCAAATTATTTTTCGAATTCGATTATTGATAGTTTTATAGAAACAGCGTCAAAGGAAGAAAGCTTTTTCAATGATTATAAAAATGTGACTGCAATAGATATAATGAATGAAATTGAAAAAGTAAGAATGGAAACTTCTGAGTATCTCAAAAATGAACAATTTATTAGAGTTTTAGCTAAAATATTTTTAAGCAATATAGATATAGAACCTTTGTCTGGATTGATAAATGAGTTTATTGTGAAAAAACAAACTAATGACTATAAAATATATGAAATAAACATGAGGTTTGGCATAGCTCCAAAAAATATAAACTACATTATTAGCGAAACAAAGGATATAATTTTCAAAAATGGATATAAAGATGATGAAAATGATTATTTAAATCTCTCTTTGGATAATTTTATTGATAAATATAAAAATATAGGTTCATTTGATATTAGTGTAAAGATTGCAGATTATCTTAGGCTAGCCATATTTGAAGACAGGGATATAGATTTTGAGTCTATTAATAAATATATGACTATGTATAACCAACGAAAAGATTATTCAATGATTGGTTTACCAGAAGCTCTTCGAATTTTCATAGATAATAATAAATTGATAATAGATGAAGGTTTAAAATTTATTAATTCGGCTCAAGAAATGTCAGAAAAAGGCATTAGTGGTATAATGAATGATTTTATAAATAAGATGACAATAGAAGATTTCAAGAAACAGATAGATGGTGGGTTATTTGATCGTAATTACAAAATATTTGTGCCTGATTTAAATATTGATAAGATAAATGAAATTCCAAAAGAAATTTTTCTAACAAAAATGGAAGAGCACTTGGGATTTTTATATTGGCATCCTGAGTTAGATTATATGAAATATAAAAATGTTTTTAATTCTTTTCATAAGGAAAATTTTGTAGAATTTTTAAAGTTGTTTAGAGTGAAAATTTATAATTGTCCACAATCAGTGAAAATTGAAAGTGATTTATTAGAGTTTGATTACGGTGACGATACCCCAGTCGAACAATCAAATGAAAGAGCTATAGATAAAGGTTATTTATCTATAGAAGATTTGGAATATATAAAAATGAAAAATATTTCTTTAAAAGAATTAGCTGAGTTTTTAGATGGATGGCACTCAAAATTTCCTATAGCGGAAGTGTTTATGATATACGGTGAAAAAGAATTTGCAAAACAAATACAAGATATCTTATATATTTCAATATTAAAAGCAAGAACTAAATTTGGGGATGGTAATTATTATTACTATATTCCAAATGTATTGAAATTAATTAAGTACATAAAAAAAGAGAATGAATTAAGCAAAATGTTTGACTCGTTCATGGATTTTTTAAAAATCTCTTTAGTTAGATAGAAATTTTGGATTAGTTCGACTTTTGTATAGTCACAATGATAAAGTTATATGCATATAGGTTTACTTAATTACTATACAAAAAGTTTACTTATTCACAAAAAAATCTTTAAAACTGTCAATTGTTATTTCTTGAATGCATTAGGAAAAAAAGTGATATATAGATGGGAGCTCTAAGTATGCTAGAATTTGATAAAAGAAATCTTCAAATAATAAAGTATATACGTAAACATAAAAAAGACGGCGTTAAGTGGGAGATATTACAGAAAAAGTTTGGTAGAGATGATGCTAATATCTTTTTTTTGGAAGCATTAGCTAGAGAGTTATTTGTTGTGACAAAAAATTCTAAAGGAGAATGGATAACTTTTGATGAAAAGGATATTAATAGGGATTCTCAGTTTGTGGCATTTGCTACACCAAAAGCTCATGCGATGATTGAAAGTAAAAACTTTGATTTTTTTAAATGGGTTATTCCTACCATTATTTCACTTTCAGCACTAATTACTAGCATTATTGCTTTGTTGGTAGTAATTTATAAGTAGACAAAAATTGGTAGTCATTATAAAAATCTGTAAAATAACCGCAAAAACAAACAACTATTCCTAATATCACCGAAAACATAACTGGATTAGTTCGACTTTTGTATAGTCACAATGATAAAGTTGTAAACAAAATAATTAAGAATTTAGGAATTCTAGTAAAAGTAATGGCATATTTAAAACTGACATATATTGATAAATAATTAAACGTAGGATTTTCTTTGTAGAAATAAAAAATGAATATAAGATTATTGAAGCATATAATATGTTTATCAATATTATTATCATATTTAACTTATACATTACACTTGATTGTTGATATTTTTATAAATAAATAGAGTATTAGATAGCATTAAAAGTAAGTATAAAACTTCCAAAATTTTATCATAAGTTAGTTTATCGTAAATATTGTCATTATAATGTGCAAAATCATTTCTTGTGTTTTGTCCTACACCGTGTCTATTTAAAAGGTAATATTCAATGCAATTTGCATTATATTCTCCGATGACTTCAATAACTTCAGAGGATTTTAATAAAAAATTTAAACTAATTGATAAAATATTTGTATATTTTTCTTCTTTAGATGATTCAAAGTACAAGTTTCTCAGAGTTTTCTCTATAACTCCGCATAATAAGTTTTCTAAGCTATAAATAAAATATTTTTTTTTCAATTCATTATTTTCTTTTGAAGATATCTTTAATTCTTTTAGACCAATTGAAATTAAGTTTATATCAAGTTCAAAGTGGTCACTATTATAGAATAAACTTTGATCATTAAAGTAAGAATTAATTCCTCCGAATATATAAACCATCAAATCATTAAATCTAATGTCATCACTCAACATATAGTGGATACTATACTTTCCTTGCATCATAATAATAGAAAGATTATTTATTGTAGACATTGTAAATAAATTATCTGTTGTAACAGTCGTTGAAACTAAGTCTAATAATTGACTTTTTTCTAAATATCTTACTGCATATTCTAAATTACTGATGAGGCTTTTCGTTTTTTCATATCTAGAATGTGTAAATGTTATAGATTTGACATGCCAGCTTTTTGTTTTATCCTCATAAGTTTCAACTACAGGTTTTATACTGATTTCAAAACTAGTTGATTGTCCATTAGTTTTCAAATATTCGCTAAGCAATTTATCCTGTTTTTTTAACTCTTCTCCAAATACATATGATTCTATTTCACCTAGTCTTTCGAGTAGATTTTTGAATTCTTTTACTTCATTATAAGTTCTAATTACATCTTCTATGCTAGGATCGAAACTCTTTTCTTTTACTATTTTTAATAATAATGATAATTTCTCTATATATTTACTTTCATCTCTTTTTTTAAGTGATATAAGAACATTTTCAATCCTTTCAAGTCTATATGCCATATTTGCTTTTAAAGACTCTTCAGATAGTAATAAATCATATAAATATAAGTTTAATGAATTATTAATAATTTTTTTAAATTGATCAAATTGATCAAGTATTTTGTAAGAAAAGTTCGTAATCAAAAATTCTATCAACTCTTCATTTTTAAGATTGTATTTAAATATGAACTGCAAGGTATAATCTAACACTTCATGCTTAATATATAGTCCTTCATACTCATTCATTAAAATTAATCTGTAATTATTACTAATGAATAATACTAAATCTTTTTCTTGATATTTTGTAAAAACTTCTTCGATATAATTAATTAGTTCTTGGAAATTTAATCTTAAGTCATCCTTAACCAATGGTATGATTTCTTTAAACTTTACTATATTAAATATATATAAATAATTAATATAATCATCTAAGGTATTTATTGTATTTATAATTTTGTTATAATAATCCCTTATTATTTTTTCGTTTTCTATTAGAATTTTAACTTCCATACCTGTTGACATATCATCAGGTCCAAAATATTTTAAATTTATACTAACATTATGTTCTTTTAAAAATTCTAGAATATTCAATATAGATCACCTCTGTACAAATTATATATTTATTTTTGACTGTTATCTATATTATTCTTTCACTTTTATGGTTATTTAGGGTAATCTTTTTCAAATAGTATAATGTTGTAATTAAGAGATTCGAACAATATAATTAAAATACATATATTTTAGTTACGTGGAAATATAAAGGAGGTATATACATGGGAAAATATTCAGATGATGATATTAGAAAATTACCAAAAATCACATGTAAGATTGCAGCTGATTATTTAGGAATATCACCGATGGCCGTTAGTGTTGGAATGAGAAACGATTTACTCCCAATTGGGTTTGCAGTAAAAAGTGATGATAGTTTTACAGAGGGATGGAGTTATAGTATTATAGGTGAACGTCTAATAGCTTATAAACATGGAAAGATTACTAATATTCAAGTTCAAAACATTGAAAAGAATCTTGATACTATTATTTCACAGTTTGAAGAAATGAAGAAAGACTTACTTTTTATATTAAGCGAAAACGAGGATTAGGAAATATTAAATTATTTGAATTCGCGTTTTCGCTATCTATAGATGAAAATGATTGAAAGTAAGTACAAGAATAATTGAGAAAGGAAGGGTTTGTAATGGCTGGAGAACAAGGTGTTAAACTACTCAGAAAAAAGTTATATGATGAGATATGGGAAATATCAGTGACAGGTGTAGCGAAAAAATATAATGCATCTTATGCTGGCTTGTTGAAAATGTGTAAAGAGTCTGATATTCCATTCCCGCCATCCGGATACTGGACTAAGTTGACCTATGGGAAACCAGTAACAAAAACACCATTGCCTGATTCTTTAATTGAGTATGTAACTATACCTTTAAATTCTTCTGAAATGCGCTATAAAGAATATTTTAATAAAACAGATAGAGATTTAAAGAATAAAGGTACTAAAGAGTTAATAGTCGAAAGTGAAAATGCGGTAGAAAATAAAATTTCTCTGCCTTCAGTCTCACTTTTATTTTTATCAGATGATGAACGTGAAAAAGTATCACAAGCAGTCCTTAGTCTTAATTCGTTAACTGAAGATTCAAAAATACATAAAAAAATATTAGCCTATAGATCTGTGATAAAGGAGTGGAATAAAAATAATAAAAAACCAAAAGAAGCAAAAAGGAGTTACAGTGTTTACTATGATAGACCACCTTTTTTAACATATGTTATCTCTGAAGAACAACTTCCACGTATATTTAAAATTCTTGATGCTCTATATCGTCAAATTGAAAGTCTTGGTGGTTCTGTAAATGATGACCTATCAGTTCAGATTAGAAATGAACGTGTCACTCTAGAAGTAATTGAATATCAAGATGAAATTAAGCATGAAATAACGAAGCAAGAGGCACAAGCTATTATTAAGTATGAAGATGAAAAAAAGAAATATAAATGGGCATCTGAACCTAATATTCGTAAGTATGATTATATTTTTAATGGAAGACTAAGATTTAGAATTGGTAAAGACAACTTATTTAGAGATAAAGATAATTCAATAATTGAATCCAAACTTGGAGCAATTTTAATAGAGTTATATGAAGAGTCTGAAATTGTTTGTATTAATCGTGAAGCAAGAGAAGCAGCTGCTATAAAGCGTGAGGAAGAAACTAGATTAAGAGAAGAACAACACATTCGATATAATGAAGAAATTAAGAATGTGACAGAATTAGAAAATGAAGCTTTAGATTATGAAAAAGCTTATAGGATTAGAGCTTATATTAAAGCTGTTGAAATTATTAATTCACAGGTTGATATAAGTGAAGATCTAGCTGCATGGATCGAATGGGCAAAAGAAAAAGCTGATTGGTATGATCCAATCATAGCTAGAGAAGATGATATTTTAGGTTACAGACAACACAGAAATAATAATGATTATAAGATTATAAAAAAATATGGATATTATTGGTAAATAATTAAATTATTCCAATCTATTCAGATTTATGGAGGAATTGAAGTGAACTATAATTATGAAATCATGCTGATTAATGAAAAAGAACGTTGGATATATATAAACCATAAAGATTGGGATGACGATGACGGCTTCGTAAATCTTGTAAAATCAATTCAAAATGACTGTAATGGCAAAATAGTGGATATTGGTGATGTGCGGTATAAAATTGAAGGTTCAGATTTTGATTTAATATACCAATGGGACTCATGCTTTGGTACTGTTGTGATTTATCCGAATAAATCACAAAAAGAACCTGTTACAAAATTCCTTGAAAGCTATTTTGAAAAGCTAAATAAGTAATAGTTTTAATTAATCACATACGCCCTGACAATTAATTTTGTCAGGGCGTTATTTCAAGTATCTATTAAATTATCGATAACAAATCCAATTCAGCAATACCATTCTGTAGCTTATCAGTATTATGAGTGTAAGTCCTTAAAGTAAATCCTGGATCACTGTTACCTAACCTTATCTGAACTGCCTTAGGATGAATGTTTGATTCAACTAACATAGTTGAATGTGTATAAAAAATGTCTGGTATAACAATAATTTATTAAAATAATTGGGAAGTAGCTATTTTAATGTTATAGTATTAATAAACAGTCTAAATTCTTCGTAAAAAAGTGTTCTGTATAACTAATTTAAAATGTAAGCGGAATTTAATGTGCTAAGTCTATATCAAATTAAAGGAGTGATGAAAATGGATACAAGTAGCGCTATTAGAATAGTAATAGGTGCAATGTTAATTGCTATTGGATTGCCACTTTTTGCTTTGACAAGATACTTGTCAGCGACAGAGGATAAAAAGCAACAAATGGCACGACGCATTAAAATAATTGCTATAACTTGGATGTCAGTCGGTGTGATACTTTATTTAGTTGTTCTTTTTACAAATTTGAATTAACTTATTTTTACTGCATTGCATCAATTTTCTTTCTAAAATGAAAATGCTATAACTTTAACAGCTATTGTAAGCGATAGCTAGATGAAAATCTTTTTCTCCAGATCTAAATAGATTTATTTAAATAATCCCCAACAAATCCAACTCAGCAATACCATTCTGCAGCTTATCAGTATTGTGAGTGTAAGTTCTTAATGTAAAACCTGGATCACTATGACCTAACCTTATCTGAACTGCCTTAGGATGAATGTTTGATTCTACTAACATAGTAGCATGAGTATGCCTTAGTGAGTGGAAAGTAATATCCTTGATATTAAGCTTCCTAACAATCCTAGTAAACTTATGAGATATCTCACTAGGTGTAATGTAAGGTAATTGTTTTGTTGGAAATAGAAATTCCGTAGTCTGTTTCATTTTCCTAATCCTATCTATTAAATCAATTGAAACCGGAACCTTCCTAATACCAGCTTGGGTCTTTGGTGCTTTTATTTCACCAGGCTCATCTCTACAGTAAGTTGAATCAACACTAATTATGTTATTGACCATATCTATATGCCTCCATTTTAGGACTGCAATCTCACCAACTCTTAGTCCTGTGTACCAAGCCACCATTAAAATCACCTTCATTTGCTCATCTGCTTCATAGAGAATCTTCATAAAATCAGCTTTAGATATTATGACTTTTTCTTTCTTTATTAACTTTGGTCTTTTGACATTGGCCACAGGATTCTTTTCTACTAACTCATCATAAAAGGCTTCTTTCATTATTAAGCTCATCACAGAGTAGATGATCTGCCTGGACCTTTCCTGTAAGCCTGAATTCTCCGCTTCTAAGAGGATCTTTTTAATATCTTGAATACTAAATTTGGTCTAGCTCTAAATGACCAATGTAAGGGAAAACGTGAAGCCTTAGGTTATCTTGGTAGAACTTCTTTGTCCTGGCTGTAAGCTCACTAGTTCTAAATTCTAGGTATTGTTTAGAGTAGTCTCTAAAGGATATATGTTTATGGGTGCCAACCACATAATTCTTATAGTATTCTTCAGCTTGTTTATCTGCTTCTTCATTAGTATCAGCTAGGAAGAACTTCTTAAGGTAGTTCCCTTGTTCATCTTTTCCAACTGTTATTCTGGCCATATATCTGCCATCTTTTCTTTTTGTTGCCATAATAATTTACACCACCTTAATAGTTTGATATAATGCAAGCAGATGCACTCCTCCAAGGATTGTGTCTGCTTGTTTGAAGAACCTTTGGCCACCACGCTATGAGGTTCTTCATTTTTATTTAAATAATTTTATAAAGTATGTCTTTATAGTTAAATCTTAATTAAGCCTTTTGCATTTGCTACTTTTTGCATATCAAAATCTTTCTGACAATACTTAGTTAATTCCATTAATTTATCAATTGCTTCACATCTAGTCATAGATGGAGTTACATATAAATATTCTTTTGTATTAAAATCTACAATGAAAACATAACACAAATCCTGCTCTATTTTAGAAATTGATAGTGATAATCCATAATTATCAGATTCTGGGAAAAAATAAGTTTCAATGAAATCTTCATGTTTATTAGTTGCTGCCCAAATTTTCATAATATCTAATAATACATACTGTGGTGAATTATTTTGATTCATAATTATTACCTCCTTTACCTATTTAAATAATTTTAAAATATCTTTAAGACCAAAGCTGGTCTTTTTGTAGATCCTGTTATATACAGCCTTCTTAGGCTTGGTTACAAAACCAATTCCCTTCTTAGAGTAAATTGGGTTAATAGATTTCTTCATAGCTCTTTTTACCCTGCCTGTTGTACTGGCCTTGACCATCTTCTTAAGACTTGGGGTACGAAATCCAAACTTCATATTGCCACCTTCATTTCTCTAACCAGTAGATTACCATCTTTGCTAAAGTCTTCATCCATAATATGGAGGAACTCATGCTTTAAAGCCTTCTTCATATCAAGTGGAGTAAGCAGGGTATTTACATATACCATGTAGCCATCATCCCCCTTAAGAGTCAAGCCCTTTATCTTCATAGGTAGCTCTGTTTCTATAACTGAACAGTTAAGATGAGCCAGTATTAAATGGTACTCTTCTAAAGTTAATCCTTCTATCATTTTATCTATAATTTCTCTCATAAAGTTGCTCCTTAAATAGGGTGGTTATATATGAGATTATATCTTTTTCCTAGGG
>JAGXHX010000017.1 GCA_024635955.1 Bacillota bacterium | reverse complement strand
TAAAAAAGCTGCCCAAAAGATTTCTAATAACCTTAAAAAAAGCAAAGAAAATGTCGAATATCATTACGATATTGGTAATGATTTCTATAAACTATGGCTTGATGATTCGATGACCTATTCTTGCGGATACTTTGAATCTGAAGAAGACTCATTGACAAAAGCTCAAGAAAATAAGGTGAGGCATATCCTAAGGAAGCTAAATTTAAAAAAAGGTCAGACCCTACTGGATATCGGCTGCGGCTGGGGAGAATTAATAATTTCTGCAGCAAAGGAATATAATGTGAAGGCAATGGGAATTACTTTGAGCTCAGAACAAGTGGACACAGTAAACAAGAAAATTAAAGATGAAGGACTAAGTGATTTACTTGAAGTAAGGCTTATTGATTATAGAGAATTAAATGATATTAAATTTGATAGAATTGTAAGTGTTGGTATGATTGAACACGTAGGGAAAGATCATTTATATGAATATTTTTCAAATATTCATAATTTGTTAAATGATGGAGGGTTATCTTTGCTACATTGTATTACAGGTATTCATGAAAATGATGAGGGGACTAATGGCTGGATTAACAAATATATTTTCCCTGGTGGTTATATACCAAGTATTCAAGAATTAGTTAGTAATATTTCAAAAGAGGAATTCCATTTATTAGATGTGGAGAGCCTTCGTAGACATTATGGCAGAACCTTAGAAAACTGGGCGAAAAATTTTGAGGAAGCTTTGCCAATAATAGAAAAAAGTAAAGATGAAGTTTTTATTAGAATGTGGCGATTGTATCTAAATGCCTGCGCCGCATCTTTTAATTCTGGAAATCTTGATATTCATCAACTTTTATTTTCAAAAGATATTAATGATGAAATTCCTTGGAGCAGACATTATATGTACAGATAATACTTATAATTCTAGGGTAAGATTTTTCCCGGTTATTAATATATAAACTAACATGGTATCTTATGCATAAGGGGGTAATCATAAATATGATAATTATTGCTATAGACAGTTTCAAGGGTTCTTTATCATCTATAAAAGCTTGCCAAATTGTAAAAAATGCAATTATAGATGTCACGGATAAAATAATTATGATTCCAATTGGTGATGGAGGTGAAGGAACTGGGGAAGCATTTCGCATAGCTCTTGGAGGTACTTGGAAGTATCAAGAAGTCACTGGACCAAATTGGCAAAAAAAACGAGCAGGCTTTGTAATATTACCAGATGGAGTAGGAGTAATTGAAATGGCTCAAGCTTCTGGGATTATGTTAGCCGAAGATCTTAACCCCATGAACAAGACTACTTTTGGTACAGGAGAACTTATTAGGGCTGCATTAGACGCAGGCTGTAAACGATTGATCTTAGGTATTGGAGGAAGTGCAACAAATGACGGTGGAGTAGGTATGGCTGCAGCCCTTGGGGCAAAATTTTATAAAAAATCTGGAGAAGAGATAAAACTTACAGGAGGAGGATTAGCAGAGCTATATAGCATGAATCTCCATGATATGGATCCAAGATTAAGAACTACAGAAATAATTGTTGCTTGTGATGTGACTAATCCTTTTTACGGTCCAGATGGAGCAAGTGTTATATATGGTCCTCAAAAAGGGGCGGATTCTGCAAATGTAGAAATTCTCGATAATAATCTTAAACAGTTTGCTGAAATAATCCAAATAGAAACTGGAATAGATTTGCAAAATATTCCTGGTAGTGGAGCTGGTGGGGGATTAGGAGGAGGATTGGTCGCTTTTACTGGTGGTAAGTTACGTAGTGGTATAGAATTGCTCTTAGAAATTGTTAGTTTTGAAGAAAAGATTAAAAATGCAGAAATGGTTATTACCGGTGAAGGTTCCTTCGATCAACAAAGCCTTTCAGGGAAAGTGGTATCAGGAATAGCAAAACTCGCAAAAAAAGTAAATATACCAGTAATAGTATTTGCTGGAGCGGTATTGGTTGAAAAGGAAACTTATCAGAGGATGGGAATCACTGCTGCTTTTTCTACTAATAACAAACCAATAAGTCTAGAGGAAGCTAAAAGAGATATAGAAGTTAATTTATTTGAGCTTGCTGGAAATGTTTCTGCCTTATGGCAACTAAAGAAGAACAATACAAATAATTACTGTTAGTTTTGCTAATTGTTATAGTAGATATGAATAAAAAATCATATCTGCTTTTTTTATTCTAAAATTAAGGTAAAGAAGTGATGAATAGTGGAAATTTTAATGGTATGTTTGCTTTAGAAAATAGTAGATTAAATTCAAATTAAGTTAAAGTTTTTGCTGAAAGTATGGGAAAGAGGCATTGAAAATGATACGATATAATAAACGCTATACGGATTATTCAGAAGTTAAGCTAAAATTGATTTAGATTTTAAATCTGGTTTTAAATAGCAATATTAAGATATCAAAAAAATGAAAAACCAGGAGAAAAATCATGACAGAAACTAAATCACAAAAATCAAGAAGAAACTGGATTCTTTTCAGCACCTGCATCGCTGTATTTATGGCTACTTTGGACGGTAGCATAGTCAATATCACTTTGCCGGTTATATCACAGTATTTTTCGGTCAGCATTAATTCCATACAGTGGGTTGTGACCGCTTATCTGCTCACTATATCCTGCCTCCTGCTGTTGTGGGGAAAAATTTCTGACATCCATGGACGCAAGATTCTTTTTGTTGTTGGACTGGGTGTTTTCACGCTAGGATCCCTTCTTTGTGGATTATCAAACTCTTATCCTATGTTGATTATGTCCCGTGTTGTTCAAGCAATCGGAGCATCCATAACTATGGCGCTGGTTCAGGGAATTGTTACATCAATTTTTCCAGCTGGAAAGAGAGGCAAGGCACTAGGAGTCATCGGGACTGTTGTTGCAATAGGCAGTCTTGTGGGTCCTAGTCTTGGAGGAGTATTAGTACACCTGGTGGGATGGAGGTCTATCTTCTATATAAACATTCCCTTCGGTATCTTAGGAATGCTCCTTACTATGATTCTATTAAAAGAATCTGGTGAGAAACTTGAGAAAAAGACATTCGATGTTAAGGGTTCTATAGTTTTCATCTTCTCAATCTCTCTCATGTTTATAGGCCTCCTTTCCTTGCAAGACGGTATTTTGTCACGAGGGTTGGTGATTGGAATGATGGTTCTTTCTATCCTTTTATTCATCCTATTTATCCGTTTCGAAAAAAGACTGGAGAATCCGTTGTTAGATATCACACTTTTTAAAAACGCTGTTTTCTCCATCAGTCTTTCTACCGTTTATATTTTTTTCCTGGCAATGTTTGCTTATATCTTTTTCATGCCTTTTTATCTACAATATGTGCTGAAGTTGGATATTCTCACAGCTGGTCTTATAATGTCCGTCTACCCGATTACTACCGGTATAGTATCACCAGTCAGTGGCTGGATGTCGGACAAGAAATCTCATATTCCTCTGAATATGATTGGTCTTTCGATTAATACTCTGGCATTAGTGCTCCTCTCCTTTTTAAATGCATCTTCATCAAAGGTACAGATAATGGGCCTAATCATAATGCTGGGACTAGGAAGTGCACTTTTCCAATCCCCAAATACCAATGCAATCATGAGCTCTGTATCACGTAACAAGCTTGGTGTTGCCGGGAGTATCAATGCCTTTTCAAGGAATTTTGGAATGATTTCTGGTACAACCGTATCTGTGATTATTTTCATGTTTGTTACAAAAACAGGGATCAACAATATGACAGGTGGCTCTTTTGACTCACAACTTTTTCTGAAAGGATTTCGTGTGGTCTTACAGAGTGCGGCGGCAATTTCTTTTATAGGTGTTGGTTTAAGCACAATCAGAAATACTAGATTTCATAAAGGCGTTAAATAAAAAACAAATAAGGAGAGTGAAATAATATGGATAATAATAAAAAAATCATCGATTCATCACCTGGGTTGGGATTAATTTTTGGTGCAGGTGCGGGAATATTAATTGGAGCAATATTAAAACAAAATATTACCCTATTTACATTTGTAGGTGCAAGCTTGGGATTGATTATTGGTGCAATTGTTTATACAATTTTTAAAATAAAGTAGTTTAAACAGATTGAATCTTATCAAAAGTCTGCATACAAATAAACCCATAGTTTCCAATACTTGATTATTTAGATTTTGTGAAAGGCTTTTGATTTATGAGATATATAAAAAAAATTCCTATGGATAAAGCGTTAAGTGAGAAACTTAAAGCAGAAGGATGGAAAAAACTAAAAGAACCATCTAATTTAGGTACAGCAATATTGCTTTCAATACCGTTTATGTTAATAAACATGATAATATTTATGTTTATTGCATTTTATTTATATCCTCCATTAAAAGAAATCTTATTTAGTAAACAAGGTATTAGCCTTTCATTTTCATTAAATTTAATTTCACTTATATATGTTGCTATAATTTTTGTGTTTATGTCTTTACATGAATTTATACATGCAATTTTTATACCTAATGTACTAAAATCAAATAAAACATATTGGGGTATTAATGTGTTTTTCGCATTCGTTTTTACGACAGAAAGAATCAAAAAGAGTAGATTTTTAATTATTTCAATTATGCCGTTTATTTTATTATCATTTGTATTGCCTTTTGTTCTTAGTCTTTTAGGATGGCTTAATGGCTATATTATTTTACTCTGTTTAATAAATGCGATGGGATCAAGTGTTGATTGCTTAAATTCATGTTTAGTGGCAATTCAAGTTCCAAAGGGTTCATATATTATCAATAATGGGTTTGAAACATATTTTAGTAACTTTTGATAATAATCACAAAAAAGATAAGAAATACATGAAAAACAAAAAGAAATTTTAGACAAATTTAAGAATAATTTAAGAATAAAAACAGTCCCATTTAAGTAATGGAAACTATATAGAAGAAGAATTACATGATTTAAGAATTTTTAGCTTTATCTTTAACTTATGCTATTGCTTAAATAGAATATAAAGTATATAGTTAATTCAATAAATATATTTAGTATGATTTTATTTAAAGGAGATAGTTACTATGAAAATTACAAAGAACTTAGGTATGCTTCTATTAGGAATATGGCTGATATTAACAGGACTTTTAGCAATCATAAGTATTCCTATACCATTTCTTAACATAATTATGGCAATTTTGGCAATAGCTGCCGGCGTCCTGATTTTACTCGGCCGGTAGGTCTGGAATAAGGAGGTATATTATGGGAGAATTCAAGGAAGATATGAAAAATATCAGCAAAGACACCAAAAAAATAGCTGAGGATTTAAAAAAGAAAACAGAAAAGAAAATAAAGGAATATAATAAAAATGCCGATAAAAAAAGCAAAGAGATAAAATCTAACCTCTCTCAAAAAGTAGAAAAGGTCAAAGAAAAAATAGATGACAAACTAGAAAAAATCCAAAAAAAATTACGAAAGTAAAAGGAGGATTAATTATGGAAGAAACAACTAAAAGAACTAAGAAAACCTATTCAAGTGAAAACAATAATCTTATTCAGCGTGTCATTGGCATAATATTTATTATTATTGAAGTCCTACTAGGCTTTAGACTGATTTTAAAACTATTGGGTGCAAATGCGGGAAATATCTTTGTGAAGGGCATATATACTGTTACTCAGATTTTTGTGGGCCTGTTCGAAGGAATATTCTCCAATGCTACAACTAAAGGGCTGGAAACAAAAGCAGTGTTTGAACCGAGCACACTGATTGCAATGGTTGTAATAGGCATAATTGCTTGGATATTATTTATGTTGATTAAACCAAAGGATGTAAGCCGGACAAAAAATGAAGAAGTAATAGAAGAAGAAGATCAGGAAAAATAAAAGTGATTATATTATACTAATAATTTAATGAAAGGGTGATGACTTATGTTATGGACAATTGTAGTAATTCTGGTTATTTTGTGGCTTTTGGGATTTTTAACTTCCATTGGAGGAGGATTAATTCATATCCTCTTGGTTATAGCACTTATTGTTGTAGTCATACAATTAATTAGCGGAAGAAGAGGATAAACCTCAATCAGAAAAGAGTCGGCAGATTAATATTCTGCCGGCTCTTATAAATTTATATCTGAATTCATTAGTTATCTAAAAAGTATCATATGTATATAGCGGTACGTAAAGATGTAGGAAAATGATGGTTTTAACTTTTAGAAATAAAAAGCATTGAATTCCCAGCTTTGACAATCATAAAGAAGCAAGTATATAATATAGAAAAGAGCAAAAGAATTTTCAATTAACCGGCTTAGCCGGAAGGAGGCTAACAATGGGAAAAGCAATACATGATTTAGCACAGGAACACGAAAAAATACTACATGTCTTGGATATTGTAAAAAAAGTTCAAGCCAATGATAAAATCTCTAAGGAAGCTTTGCTCAAATTTTACATTGAGTTGGCAGACTTTATTGAAATCTACGCTGATAAGTGCCATCACGGCAAAGAAGAACATAACTTATACCACACTTTAGCACCTTTGGGCGGTGGAGTAGAAAAAAATATGATCATCTTACTTCTCGATGAGCATGTAGAAGCTAGAGCCTTGAATAAAGAAATTAGAAAAGCCGCAGAGAACGGAAATATATCAGAAGCAACAACTGCTGCAGATAAATACCGAAAACTTCTTTTAGAACATATTAACAGAGAGAATGAAGAAATGTTTCCTTCTATTGAAAAGCTAATTACTCAAAAACAAGAAAGTGTCATTTATGAACATTTCCTTGCTGTTGAAAAGCGCACCTTAGGCGAGGGTGGCCTTGCTAGGATTGATGGGATTATTAAAGGTTGGGAGACAGAACTTCTGGCTTAATAGTTAAAACAAGATTAAATTATTGAAGAAAGAATGTAGGCCTCCTAGAGAAAGCCTACATTCTTTTTATTAGCAATTGCTTGATTAGTTAAATTTTATAAAGAGACAATATATATATAGAAGAAAATAATTAAAAAAATAAGAAAATCAATATAAATTTATAAAAGTTGTTATTTTATTCTTAGCTTTAGAAGTTCTGGTGGATAGCAATTAACTAAATGATTAATCATTTTTTAAAAGATAAAACCATATAATAAAAAGCTTAATATTTTAGGCTTAAGGATGATATAATAATATCAAATACATCCTTACAGGGAAAAGATTCTAAATAAGTCAGAATGTAGAATAAAGGACAAGCAAATTGAAATCAAAGAGCATCTCTGTACTTTGATGCTTTTGGAAATATATATATGTTTCAGATGCAGAATTAAATTGATGAAAGGCTTAGGGTGAAGTCATGTTTCAAAAAATAGTTATGTACTTTAAAAATAACAAAATATGGATGATTTTAATTGGCTATGTTTTATTCTCTTTATTTTTAGCTACAACTATTATTCTTATAGACAATAAAACCTTACCAATTCAACAATATATCCCATCAATATTATTCACCGAAGTTAATTTAGCAAAAGATATTTTGGGATTGCTAGCTGGCGTTTTGTTAACAATAACAACATTTACTTTCTCAACAATTTTAATTGTACTGACAATGTATTCGGCTCAATTTTCCCCACGTGTTGTGGAAAATTTTTTAACTAATAAAATAACTATGAAAGTTCTAGGAATATATGTGGGAGGTTTCTTTTACTGCATTACAACATTATTATTTATGAGAAATTTAAATTACGATGAGTTGGTAATTTCTGCAACAATAGCAGTAGTATATTCTGTCCTTTGCATTATTTACTTCATCATTTTTGTATATACAGTATCATCGTCAATACAAGTCAATAAACTGATTGAAAGATTATTTGAAGACTCAAATAAATCCATAGATAATATCATTTCATTCTTAAAAGACAAGGAACGAATAGATCAGTACAGTTTTGATGAGTATGATTGGCAAACTGAAATAATGTCTGAAAAAAGTGGATATTTAGATTTAATTAACTTTGACTTAATTTGGAACTTAATAAAAGAATCTGACTGCAAAATCTTTATTGATAAAAGCATTGGTGTATATCTGTCAGAAAAACAAAGAATGGCCTTTTATTATGATCGAGGCAAAACAGATGAGCATTTAATCAAGCAATTATCAAATTCTTTTTCTATTGGCAGTGAAAGATATGGATATAATGATTACATGTTTACATTACAGAAAATCATTGAGATATCCATGAGAGCGATTTCTACAGGAATCAATGATCCTTACACAGCAATCCTCTGTATAAGATTGCTTGGAGTTTTGCTAAGTAAATTGGCTGGAATTGATGGCAAATACACCATCATTCAATCTAATGATTCAAATGCAGAAATTATTTATAAAGGGTTAGATTTCAGCAAAGATCTTTATTACACTTATTATCAAATTATACATTATGGAAAAGCAGATATATCAATTATCTTATCTTTATTTGAGGCACTAGAAATCATTAATGGAAAAGCATCCATAAATAATAAGATTGTTGTGAAAGAATTTGCAGAGTATGTTTATTCAATTTGCATATCTGAATATGAGCATAAAATAGATGTCGACTTGATAAAAGAAAAAAGAAATAGAATAATTGAATTATCTAGTAAGTGATAATAATATAAAATTTTATAAAAAACAAAATGGGAGTGCAAAACACTCCCATTAATTAATTAATAAAATATATTAAGATGTAGTCCATACTAATTTTATATAGCTATCAACTCCATTACAATTTAGTATTAGACAAATACTGGATAGTCTGTAGAAATTAAAAAATAGAAAAGATAATATGGATATGGTATCATTACAAGGTATTGAATCGATTAAATATAACCTAATAGGAGAATATAAAAATGCTATTATCCGCTGAAAAAATAACTAAAAGTTATAGCGAAAAAATATTATTAAAAGATATATCACTATACCTCAACGAAGGGGACAAAGTAGGCGTAATTGGAGTTAACGGAACTGGTAAATCTACTCTACTAAAGATTATCGCTCAAATAGAAAAACCAGATTCAGGAACAATTACAAAAAATCCTGACATAAGAATAGAATACCTAGAACAAAACCCCATATTAGATGAAAATATTACCGTTTTAGAACAGGTGTTCATGGGGACATCATCTGAAATTAAAAACCTAAAAACCTATGAAGCAAAAAGCATATTAACAAAACTTGGAATAGATGAATTTGATAAAACAATTAAAACTCTATCAGGTGGTCAAAAAAAAAGAGTAGCAATTGCCAGTGCTCTTGTACATCCCTGTGAAGTACTTATTCTAGACGAGCCGACAAACCATCTTGATAATGAAATGGTCGCTTGGCTAGAAACCTACCTCGGTAAATATAAGGGATCAATCATCATGGTAACTCACGACCGCTACTTTTTAGATAGAGTCACCAACAAAATAGTTGAAATAAGCAATGGAAACTTATACAGCTATCCGGGAAACTATTCTGACTTCCTTAAATTAAAAGTTGAACGAGAAGAAATGGAAATAGGAACTAAGAGAAAAAGAAAAAGCTTTTTGAAAAAAGAACTTGAATGGATACAAAGAGGACCCAGAGGCAGAGGAACAAAAAGCAAAGATCGAATTAACAAATTCGAAGAACTAAGCGAAAAAAATGCGAATATCCAGGAAACAAAACTAGAAATGAATTCAATATCCACACGCCTTGGAACAAAGGTTGTGGAGCTTCATTCCATCTCAAAAAGCTATGAAGATAAAGTAATTATTGAAAATTTTGATCATTTCATTTCAAGAGATGCCAGAATTGGGATAGTAGGCAAAAACGGATATGGTAAGTCTACAATGTTAAACATGATAAATGGAAACGTTCTACCTGATGAAGGCTCTGTTATATTGGGGAAAACTGTAAAGATCGGATATTTTACCCAGCACTCTGAGGAAATGGACCAATCACTTAGAGTAATCGATTTTATTAAAGAAATCGCAGAAGTTATTAAAACACCAGAGGGCTTAGTTACAGCTTCAAAGATGCTCGAAAGATTCCTGTTTACTTCAGATTTACAATGGAATACTATAAGTAAACTTTCTGGTGGAGAACAAAGAAGACTATATTTACTTAGTATACTAATGGGAGCACCTAATGTCCTCCTTTTAGATGAGCCTACCAATGATCTTGATATTGAAACACTGACAATCCTAGAAGACTATTTAGAGAGATTTAATGGAGCGGTAATTGTAGTATCCCATGACCGATATTTTTTAGATAAGGTTGTAGATACTATCTTTGAGTTCGAAGGACATGGGAAAATCAGAAAGTATCTTGGTAGTTATAGGGATTACTTGTCAGATAAAGTTGAAGAAATAAAAGAAGATAAAAAACTTGAGAGTAAAGATAATTCAAAAAAAAGAGTAAAAAGCCATTTGAAATTAAAATTAACCTTTAAAGAACAACATGAGTTTGAAACAATTGAAATGGAAATTACCGATTTAGAAAAGAAATTAAGTGATTTATCCATGGATATTGAAAAAGAATCCAGTGACTATGTTAAACTTCATGAGTATATGAAGGAAAAGTTGGTTCTTGAAAAGAAAATGGAAAAGAAAATGGAAAGATGGGTTTATTTGAATAATCTTGTTGAAAAGATAGAAGAAAACAAAAGTAAATAAAATACAGGAAATATTAAAGTTGAATAGTAGGTGGATTAGAATGTTACATGAGTTTTCAAGAACAGAACTATTAATAGGGACAGAAGGATTAGAAAAATTAAAGGATAGCACAGTTTTGATATTTGGAATTGGAGGAGTTGGTGGTTTTGCTTTAGAGGGACTGGTGAGATCTGGAGTTGGCAATTTTATAATTGTTGATAATGATACAGTTGATATAACAAATATAAATCGTCAGATAATAGCCACTAGTAAAACACTTGGGAGGCCTAAGGTGGATGTTGCTAGAGAAAGAATATTGGACATAAATCAAAATGTAAATGTTAAAATATTTCAGACATTTTATCTACCAGGTGATACTGATGAGATATTAGATTTAAAATGTGATTATATTATAGATGCTATAGATACCGTTACAGCCAAAATTGATCTTGTTCTTGAAGCTAACAAAAGAAATATTCCCATAATAAGCAGCATGGGAATGGGCAATAAACTTGATCCAACTAAGATTGAAATTGCCGATATCTACAAATCATCAATTTGTCCTTTGGCTAGAGTTATGCGAAGAGAATTAAGGAAACGTCAAGTAAAATCCCTTAAGGTAGTATATTCACAAGAAGAACCAATCAAAACCTTAGAGATAAATAGTGAATCAGAAATAAGTGGTGGGGAAAAACATATTCCTGGTAGTGTTTCCTTTGTACCATCTGTTGCTGGCTTGATTATGGCTGGTGAAGTTGTTAAGGATTTAATCAGGAAATAAATTAGAATTATTAAAACCTCGTATTATTAATTAGTAGTTTTTTTTGTTATAGTTTATTGTTTTATAGCAGCTATTTTGAGAGTGATTCAGGTTAATAGAATTAAGAATATTAGTGCTTTTTTACTACTAACAATCTTTGTTAGCTTTTTCTTCTATCTAGGAATAGTTTTAACAGATGTAGTTTTTCAAACTCAAATCAATGCTATCATGATGAAAATACTTGATAACAACGTTATCATATATTTTATTTATGATATAATTGAAGCTGGAATTATTAGCTCTATCTTAATTTGGTTTTCAAATATGTTCATTTGAAGAATTAGATTGAATTAAAATTTAATACTATTATTTATATTAGGAGGTAGTATGAACGAATTCACAGAATATTTAGCCAAAATAGATAATCCTCAGAATCGGGTTAGAATGGAGCAAGTTTTAGATTGGGTTTCAATGAAATTTCCTGATTTAGAAAAGAGAGTCGCCTGGAATCAACCAATGTTTACCCACCATGGAACATTCATAATAGGATTCAGCATCTCTAAAAAACATATGGCTTTAACACCAGAAAGTGCGGGGATAATACATTTTCACGATAAAATAATCCAAGCTGGTTATGACCATACAGAGGGCTTAATACGTATTCTCTGGGATAAGCAAATAGATTTTTCATTAATAGAAGAAATGATTACATTTAATATTTTAGAAAAAGCAAAAAGCACAACATTTTGGCGCAAATAAAAAAACACCTCTGATTTCAGAGGTGTTTTTTGTTATGTTGAATTATTCTACTACGATTTCAACACCTTTCCAAAAGGCTATTCTATCTGTAACAACCTCAGCACCTTCTTTTGGTTCTTTATAGTACCAAGCAGCATTCACATTGTTTTTACCATCAACTTCTAATGTGTAATAGCTTGCAAGACCCTTCCAAGGGCAGGTTGTATGATAATCACTTTCTTTAAGAAAGTCCTTATTAACATCTGACTTGGGAAAGTATTGGCTATTTTCCACTATAATAGTATTATCACTTTTTGCTATTTCAGCACCATTCCATATTGCTTTTACCATTGTAATACCTCCTTTTAATAAACCATTAACTCAAATAAATCATTGGGTTAATTTAATACTAATTAAATTTATAGTAACACTTAAATTGTAATTAAACAATAATAATGAATATATATGTTGCAATCATACTTGGTATTATTATATAATTTATATATGTATTAAAAATACTGAAAATTGGTATTAATATCTAGTTATAAGTTGGCTGTCCATGTGTTTTATATTTAGGAGTGTTTATTATGAAAAATTTTATTAGAAAAATATTCAAGAAAGAAGATGGTCAATCATTAGTTGCCTTTGCATTATTATTTGTTGTGCTGATGGCTGCTGCTGCAGTATCAATCGATGTGGGCACAGTTTATGTTCAGGAAATAAATTTGCAAAATATAGCTGATGCAGCTGCCTTGGCAGGAGCAAAGGAATTACCAGTAACTGGTAAATCGATAAATGCAGCAATTTACTTGGTAGGAGAAAATGGACTAAAGGCTGATCAAAATGGTATTGAAAACGATGGAGATACTGTGTTAGTAAATGTACCCTACAAAGGTGATACAAAAAAAATAGAAGTTATATGTAAAAGAACAGTTAATTATAGTTTCGCTAGAATTTTAGGGATTAATGAGGCAACTGTAAGTGTAAGAGCCGTTGCTCAAAAATCTGAAGAAGGAATGAATACCGGTCCTTTTGATTATGCACTTTTTTCTTCTGAAGGAAAAGTTGATATTAATGGTAACAAACATAATATAGTTGGTAATGTTTATGGAAAAACTGGAGTAATTATAGCTGGTAATAAATCTAAGGTTACTGGTAATGCAGTTAGTGCAGGCACGAATATTAACGTGCCCTCAGGAACAACAGAAATACCAAATACCACAGTTCCTTTCCCAACCAACTTGGATGAACTAATAAAAGAACAGGGCTTACAGTTATCAAATGGTAACTTGACTGATGGAACAACACTCAGTGGCATATATTATATAGATGGAGATCTTAGAGTCAATGGTAGAATAAAAGGTACTGCTATTATATATGCTAGCGGTAATATTATATTTGCTTCTGGTATTAAACAAGAAAATACTGATTCAATTATGTTTTACACTAGTGGAAGATTCACCTTCAATGGTGGTTGTAGCGATATTTATGGCATACTATATGCACCAAATGGTGGCTTTACTAACAACGGTGGACCAAATGGAGATATATATGGCAGAGTAATTACAAAATATGATATTGTAGACCATGGTGCGAAATTTGATGTTACCTCAAGTACACATGATTTGAATGGAATAAATTTACTTAAAAATACCAGTATTAAACTTGTAGAATAATTAAGTTTTAATAAACACCTTTGATTAGATTTTTAATCAAAGGTGTTTTTATTTACAAAAAATATTTTTAACATCCGTGACTACATCACAGATTAGAATGGGAATATATTCTAAAATTAAAAGGTGATTAATCAAAAAGGAGAAAGTTATGACATTAGGAGAATTACTTAAAGAAGAGAATGCCACCCCAAATAATTTTGAAAATTATTTTAAAACAGTGGGCATTAAACACATTAATAGAGAAAATCTAGATATGATTATAGATAAATTTGGAGTAGTGGTTTTTAGAATGTATTGTTTCTCAGAAGTTTATAAATTAGTTCTTGAAAGAGAAACATCAAAAAGAATGCATATATGGACCTATGTAATCGTTATAATGACAATAGTATATACTGTATTAACAATACTTATGTTTATTAAAAACTAACATATTATATTTTATATAAAAAAACTGATATAATTAAAATAAAAATGAGTAAATTATTTAACATATAAGGAGGCTAGTATGAAAAAAACTAATAAGTATGCCATGCTACCTGTATTCTTTACCATATTTCTTGATCTTCTAGGACTTGGTATAGTTATTCCAATACTTGCAATAGTTTCATTTTACCCAATCAAATTTTACTAATACCTACTGAGGCAAAATGGCTATATTTAATTGTACCCTTTATAGCTATCTTCCAAGGTTTAACACAACCAAATGTTACAACAGTTGTTTCTAATTTAGCAAGTGACAAAGATCAGGGTGAAATACTGGAATTAACCAGTCGGTACAATCAATGGCCCAAGCCATTCCGGCAATTATTGCTGGCTTTATAACTTCAATTAGTATTAATTTGCCAACCATACTTGCAGCAGTAATAACATTTATTGCCTGGTTAATATTTAAATTTGTTTTTCTTGGGAAAAAGAATGAACAAGAACAATCAACTTAGGAAATAAAAGGTAAAAAATGAATGTATCAAGTAAATTATTATTTAATATTTTAAAAGCAATTAGTTTTAAAAAGAGAATTAATTTTTTAAAGAATAAGCGAGCTTCTAATTTGAAGGAGCCTAGTTTGCTTAAAGGATTTCCCTTTACCTCAAAATTAATAATCGATGGTAATCTTGTATTTACGGCAGGAACACTTAACAAAATGGAAAAGAAACATATTGTTTATTTTCATGGAGGAGGATATTCACTTAAGGCTTCAAAAGGACATTTTC
>JAGXHX010000001.1 GCA_024635955.1 Bacillota bacterium | reverse complement strand
TCTGAGCGACAAGGAAATGGTTCAAGTCAAAGAAAAGGAAGGCGAACGGATTCTTTCTAAAGTCAAGGATACTCAGTATGTCATCACACTTGAAATCAAAGGCAAACAATCCACTTCTGAGGAATTCTCTGATCAATTATCTTTGCTTGGACTCGGTGGACAATCTGACATTGTCTTCATCATCGGAGGGAGCCTTGGACTTTCAGATCAAGTCATAAAAAGATCCAACCATGCACTGTCTTTTTCAAAGATGACTTTCCCACATCAACTTATGAAGGTCGTTCTGCTGGAACAGATTTATCGTGCGTTTAGGATTCAGAAGAATGAACCCTATCACAAGTAAAGTTTAAAAAATGATGAAAGCCTTTAATCTCAAGGGCTTTCATTTTTTTGGTTGGTACTACTTCCATTTAAGTATCGATGCCATTTCAAGACACATAAAAACCGTAAATATGCATCACAATCAATTGTCTAATACGCCGCTTCAACAAGACAATAGCGGCTAAATGGATGAGGGGGTTATTATATGGATGTTAAGAATATTGAAAACATCTTTCATCAAAATAGTGAAATTCTAAAAACTTCAGAACTTTATAGTAATGGCATAACAAAATATGAAGTTAAGAAATTAACCGATATGGGTGTGTTGGAAAGAATTTCTCAAGGATATTATAAATTGTCAGATGAAGATATTAGTGATGTCAAATTAATTGCATTGATGATACCCCAAGCCGTTCTATGTTTTGACTCTGCATTATTTTATTATGGTTATAGCGATAGAACACCGCGTGAATGGCATTTAGCCGTAGACAAAGATTCTTCAAAGTCAAAAGTCAGAATAGATTATCCATTAATCAAAGCCTATTTTGTTGAACATGAGATATTTGAAATGGGAATAGAAAAAATTGTGATTGAAGATGTTGAAATGAAAATATATAGCAGAGATAAGTTGCTTTGCGATTGTTTGAAGTATGAAAGAAAAATGGATATCGAAATTTTTAATAAAGCATTATTGAATTATATTAAAGATCCCCAAAAAAATATTTCGAAGCTCCTAGAGTATGCAAAAAAAAGAGGTGTAACTAAGAAAGTCTACGACAAGATAGGGACGTGGCTATGATGGATAGATCAAAATCAATCTTGGATAAACTAAAGAACAAAAGCAAGACATCAGGTATTGGTTTCCAACTACTACTACAATTATTATGTCAGGAAGAGTTTTTAAGAAGACTATCAAAGTAAGATTTCAAGAATGATTTTGTCCTTAAAGGTGGCCTGTTCATTTATATATTAACTGAATTCAAAAGTCGTGCGACAGTGGATATGGATTTTTTTCTTAGGAAGCAGACAAATGATATGGAAAAACTCGTTGAAAATGTTAAGACAATCATAAATACAAATTCAAAATATGATTTTATAAAGTATGAGATTATTAGCGTCCATCAAATTACTGTCGAAAAGAAATATCCAGGAGTATCTATACAAATGATAGGAAAGATTGGAAACACAAGAACACCTGTAAATATTGATTTTGGTGTTGGGGACGTTATTGTACCGAAGTCAGAAACTAGGATAATGAAATCCCAATTAGCTGAATTTGAGGATGTTGAGGTTAGCAAATATTCTCTTGAAAGTACAATTTCCGAAAAATTTGATGCAATTTTACAAAGATTTGAACTTACAAGTAGGATGAAAGATTTTTACGATATCTGGTATCTGGCGTTGAACTATGATTTTGATGGTGAAACACTTTCTACTGCAGTTAAGGATACATTAGAAAATAGAGGGACTTTAATTGAGGCCGATAGCATTGAAAGGGTCGTAAGATTAGCCGATAATGAAACAATATTAATTAGATGGCAAGCCTTTTGTTTGAAAATGAATATTGAGTTGGATTTTATAGAATGCATTAATGTGATTGAAGCGCTCTTAAATCCGATTATTAACACATTATTATTAGATGAATTGCATCGAAAAAAATGGTTATCAAAAGAGTTAAGATGGATAAATTAATTGAATTAGAACAATTAATATAAATATTGGAATGAAAAAATTATGAAAGCCTTTAATATCAATGGCTTTCATTTTTTTTTCGTTTCCTAATGCTAAAAAAATATGGGTATCAACGACTATTATAAGACATAAAAATAACTGATACGGTGATTAGGAATTTCAGAGAAATTCAAATGTTGCATTTTTTCATCTGAGTATTTTTGTCTAAAAAACTACTGATTCTGGTGGGCATCCCCGTGGATCAATTAGTGCGGAATACTCAGCTATGACCGCTAATGCTTTAAATGGTGACAGGGAAAAGTGTCTGGAAGCTGGAATGGACGATTATTTATCAAAACCAATTGATGCAGATCGGTTTTATTCTCTAGTTGATAGATGGGTAAAAAAAAGAGAACAAAGATAAAAAAATTCTAAAAAATACTGGATATGGTGAAAAAATCAAGGGTTGATATATTCCCACACACCTTGAAAACGCTAAAAACCTGTTGACCTGTTCTCACAAACGTAAAATAGAAAATCGGCTATCTGACATTAGTTGGCTGAACTCGGGCCATGCTGATGTACCTGAATGGCTTCCTAATTCCGGGTATAAATTAGCAAATTTGCCTGTCATTGAATGTTATCCCCAAGAGAATCGTCAAGAATTATGGATAGCAGTGGAGGTAGATTGATGAATATGTATACTGAAGATCATTATGAAAGCATTTGTAATGCGAATATTGTGAAAGAAACACAAAAGTGCGAGTTATCTCATAAATTAGGGGTATATATGCTTAGTAAGAGATTCTGGAATAAGGTGTTATTATTTCTGTTATTATAGTTGAAAAATACTAAATTGGTATCAAATGTGTTTTTTTGTTATATTTTTAACAAGAATGGAATTCACATGAACTTATAATTGGGCCTGTGTCCCAATCAAAAACTTAATATTTACTTGTTCCTTTTCTTTATTACTGCCCCTATATTTAAGGCAAATTCTCGTCTCTCAAATACTTGAATGAAATATAAACCATTAAGATATTATTCAAGCGTTTTGATAGGATACTTTATTTCATTGTTTAATACAGCAATAGGAAAAAGACTTTTTTTGACTTAAAAATTCCATTTAATGTAATAAATTACATTTTAATAAAATTGCTTTGTATTGAAATTTCAGCCAAGATGTTAAAATTGGCAAAAAACAATAAAAATCATAATAGTTTTCTGAATGCTGGACGTGGTAATCCAAATTGGATTAATACACAGGCACGACTTGCGTTTGCTCGATTTGTGGTTTTCGGAGCGAAAGAGTCTGAACGCACAATGCTTGAAGGTAATTTAGCGGGATATACGACACTGGATGGCATAGGCGATAGATTGAATAAAAATCATTTAAGGATATATGTTTTAGGTCATGTTTCAATATCAAAACTTTGTTTTTACTAAAATAAAACAAGAATTGAAAGGAGTATTTAAATGAGTGTATTAGATAAACTTTTACCAAAGGATGTTTTTGGTTTTTTTGAGGTATTAACAACCATACCAAGAACATCAGGAAATGAAAAACAAGTAAGCGACTATTTTGTAGAGTTTGCAAAAAGCAGGAAGCTTGAAGTCTTTCAGGACGATGCGCTAAACGTGATTATTAAAAAAGGTGGAACCAAAGGTTATGAAAAATCCGCACCTGTCATTATTCAGGGACATATGGATATGGTAGGTGAAAAAACAAGTGCTAGCAATCATGATTTCTTAAAGGATCCCTTAAAACTAAGAATTGTTGATGATTTTATTTATGCAACAGATACAACTTTAGGCGCAGATGATGGCATAGCCTTGGCCTTTGGATTGGCAATCCTGGATGATAAAGACTTGAAACATCCTCCTATAGAAATTCTAATCACCACAAATGAAGAAACCGGTATGAACGGTGCAAGTTCATTAACTTCAGAGCACTTATCAGGAAAGACAATGCTTAATATCGATGCAGAAGAAGAAGGAATATTCATTGTTAGCTGTGCTGGAGGCCTAACTTCTTATGTAACCTTCAAACCTGAATATGAAGATTTGACTGGAGATGTTATGGAAATTTCTATAACGGATTTAAAAGGCGGACATTCAGGTATGGAAATTATTAAGCAAAGGGGAAACGCCATCAAAATTTTAGGACGAGTCCTTAACCGACTAAACGAAGAAATCGGTATAAGGCTGGTTACATTAAGAGGTGGCGCAAAACACAATGCGATTTCGAGAGAAGCATATGCAACAATAGCCTTTTCTAAAGAAAATGCTGCGAAAGTATCTAATATAATTAAGGATATGGCATCAATTGTTAAATTTGAAAACAGAGTAGAAGACCCTAAGGTTAAGGTAGAAATAAAAAAAGCTGAAGGGGATAAGATGATGCTATTAAGTAGCAGCAACAATATAATCAAATATATGATTACGGTTCCTGATGGCATTCAAAGAATGAGCAGCGACATTAAGGGCCTTGTTGAGAGTAGCCTGAACTTAGGCGTTCTAGAAGACAAGGATCAAGAGATAAAATTTACACATGCAATAAGAAGTTCGGTTAAAAGTGAGAAACAAGAATTAGCTGAAATAATATCAGCATTAGGAAGCCTTACTGGCGCAACAGTAAACAATACGAGTGATTATCCTGAGTGGCAGTATGAAGAAGACTCCAAGATTAGAAAAATAGCTGTGAAAACGTATAAGGATCTTTTTAAGAAAGAACCTGAAATTAGCGCT
This sequence comes from Bacillota bacterium, assembly GCA_024635955.1. GTDB lineage: Bacteria > Bacillota > TC1 > TC1 > TC1 > WTXA01. The sequence continues at coordinate 5,412 of JAGXHX010000001.1, read as the reverse complement.
ATCCATGCAGGACTTGAATGTGGATTGCTTAAAAAAATACTGCCAGATACAGATATGATAAGCTTCGGACCTAACCTTTTCGATGTGCATACGCCAGAAGAACATATGAGTATAGCATCAGCAGAAAGAACATATAAATTTTTGATTACATTACTTGAAAACTTGAAATAATTTCTTAATACAGATAAACAGTTAATAATAGGCATACTATTAGCATGTTTGTTTGCCACAGAAAATACTTATTTAGGGCCTAAAGTTGGCATGACTAGAGCACTAGGTATTCCTGGTGCTCTACTAGCTACAGGACTTTTAAAAGGTGTATTTAAAATGGAGTATGCGGTTTGAATCCTCGAAAGCCCACTGCTTTATAGGAATATACATTGCAATAAATAGGGAGGTCATTGTTTTTTTATTTAAAAAATATGTGTAACCCTTGGAAATAAAGGTTTTAAAAAAAAGTAGTGTCCAGTTGACACTACCTAAAATATAAAAGGAGATATATTATGGATAAAAAATTATCTAAAGATGCGTATGGAGGTGTACCTGGTAAAGACTACGTTCCATACATTTCCAATGGTTCTAATTCTGGTGGAAATTGGTTCGTAATAATACTCGGTATTTTTTTGGCTGCATTATTCGCGGCATCTACTGCCTATTCAGGTATGAAATCAGGCCTTACGGTTGCGGCAGGTATACCGGGTGCCATAATAGGTTCGGCATTTATAGCGGCATTTGCTAAGCAAAAAAGCATTCTAGGAAAAAATCTAGTTCAAGGTATGTCAAGCGGTGGAGAAGCTGTTGCTAGTGGCATAATATTCGTTTTGCCAGCAGTTTTGTTAATAGGTGGAAAAATTTCTTTCCTACAAAGTTTTGCTGTAGGTGTAGCTGGAGTTCTATTTGGCATAGGAATAGCTTCTATCGTTCACAATTACTTAATTGTTCAAGAGCACGGTGAATTAATGTATCCTGAGTCAATGGCTATATCTGAAACCCTTGTTGCTTCAGAAGGTGCTAGAGAGTCAGTAATTAATATGGGAATAGGATTTGGAATAGGTGGTGTTCTAACTGTCTTGACTAGTTCGTTTTTAAATGTAGCTAACAATGTTATAAGTTATGTAAATGAAACTTTTTTTAAGTTTAAATTTGAAGTTGAGGGCAGTCCTCTATTGTTAGGTATAGGGTTCATAGTTGGGATGAAGGTTTCTTTAATTATGTTTGTTGGGTCTATATTAGCTAACTTTGCTATTTTACCTTTAATAGGTTATTTCGCTGGTCTTGGTGGAGGTGGGGCAACTGTATGGAATAATCCTAGTGTTGCAATAAACCTTATGCAAGTTTCGGATATATCTGGTAGTTATGTAAAATATATTGGTGCTGGTATGATGCTTTCTGGTGGTCTAATTGGTGCCATTAAGCTTATGCCTACTATAGTTGTTTCCGTAAAAAAAACCTTCAATGCTAAGTCTTCAAATAGTGCTGAGAGTTCATTTTTGGGAAACTTAATATTAGTAGGTGGCGTGATAATATGTTTTGTGGCAGGTTTCTTGATATCTGGTGGTAATATACTAATGGCAATAATTGCTTCTATTTTATCATTAATCTTAGCATTTTTATTTGTCATAGTTTCTGGTCGTTTGGCTGGTGTTATTGGCTGTTCAAACCTACCCGTTTCTGGTATGACAATAGCTTCCTTAGTTCTTGTAACATTATTATTTGTTGTAATGGGATGGAGAAGTCCTGAAAATAACAAATCTTTACTTTTATTTGGTACATTTATTGTTACTGCAATATCTATTGGTGGCGGTTACAGTCAGTCGCAAAAAGTTGGTTTCATAATAGGGGGAAACAAAAATGAAATGCAAAAATACTTTGCTATAGCGGCCTTAGTTGGTGTTACAGTAGTTGTTGGTACTATAATGCTGCTTTCTAGCAAACTTGCAATGACTGGTGATAATGTTCCATTTGCATTGCCTCAAGCTAATTTAATGTCAACGTTAACTTCTGGCATACTCTCAGGTGAGTTACCTTGGGTTATGATAATTATTGGTGCTGTAATAGGATTTGTTATATTCTTATTAAAACTTCCTGTAATGACAGTGGCTATAGGATTTTACTTACCATTATCTACAACTTCGATAATATTAATAGGCGCCTTAGTTCGTTTATTTATAGAAAAAACTTCTAAATCTCCAGCAGAAAAAGATATTAAAGTTTCAAATGGTATAAGTTTATCTGCGGGACTTGTAGCTGGTGGTTCTATACTAGGACTTGTAGGAATAATACTTCATGTATCTGGTGTTTTAAAAGAAACTGTGCCAAGTGGATTCGCATCTTCTAACGGAATGGCATTCATTATGTTAGCAGTGCTTGTAGTAGTTACTATAATCCCTATATTGAGGAGTAAAGTAAAAGATGCTAAATAACAACGATGATATTTTAAGTATAATATATAGAATTTCTGACAATTTGGAGTATGAAGTAGATAAAAACGACATCGTAACTTTACTTGAAAAACAAGATCATAAGGTCCAAAAGTTTTTTAGAAAACTTAAATTCAAAATTCCAGAGTATAAAAAAACTTCTTTAGATGAATATGGAAGCTGTGTGTTTTTGCAAATAGATGGCAAGAAAACTATAAAAAATATTGGAGAAAGTCTAGAAGAAAAGTATGGTGATAAAGTTCATCCACTTTATGAAAGGATATTGTTGTTCTTAAACCATATTGATGTTAATTGTCACTATATTGAAAAAACAAATTAGCAATGAGAATTAAACAACAAGAGCATTGAAAAAGTAAGGATTTTAATATGTTATATGAAATTAAAGATCAATTTTCAATTGATATGATATCAGATGAGGAAGGCCCACATATTTCTCTGTATCAGCCTACCCATAGACATTTTCAGGAAAACAAGATACTATAGTGTTTAAAAATTTATTGCGAGAAATTGTAAACTCATTGAAACATAAAAATGAACCGAGTTTCATCGATTCAATTATGGAACCATTTTATAAACTCGAAAAAGATGGTGAATTTTGGAATAATACATTTGATGGGATTGCTGTTCTGGCAAACCAAAATAAGTGGATTCCGAATGGTGACAGGCACCAAAACGGAAGTTCAGCTTTCGGATAGGTAGTTGTCTTAGAAAAAAAGAAATAAAACAAGCGGGTCTCCTTTCATTAGGGGGCTCATTTTTTTATGTCTTAATTGTGGCTTTTGGAATGGCAAAGGAGACAGGTACCAAACTAGAAGTTTAGATCAACAACTTATAATTTGGTGCATCTGCATATTTCTTGAATTATAATAACGTATGTTTGCACTTTTTCAATACTCGGTTTTGGGCAAGAAAATGAACTTCCGTTTTGGTGTCTGTCACTAGAGACATTTCAATTTATTAGACAGCTACAATTGTTTTTCTAAGAGGAGATTCAATAGTGTTATATTTTTCCAGATATACTTTCAATACATCAATAGCATGAATATCAAGTTTTTCTCTGTTGTGCCCATATTTTTCTGGAACTCCCTGACTTGTTACAAAGACTGCATCATAAATTCTTTCATAATCTATAGCTTCTCCACGAACAAATAATCTTTGTATTCTATGACCATATTCATTTTCAATTTTAAAGTACAAATTTATATTAAGACATCTTTTTACATATCCTCCCATTTGATTATAGGGGTCCCGGGCAAAAGTATTTTCAAGATTTTCTTCCATCATATCCCAAAGTTCTTTTCCTGATATTTTAACTTTAGATACATGAGGATTAACTGGAATTATATTCCACAGATCATTTTCGGTAATCTCACCTTTTGGAATGGGAGCGCCATATCTCCAACCATTTGAAAATGCTATTTCAGATCCTGTATAATCTATCAAGCTTTGAAGCAAAAAATTATCCATGGTAGATTCTAAAACTTCAGATCTACTTAAATCTGTATTAGTTTTCCCTACTATATTACTTAACTTTTCTCTATAAGGCTGCAGTTTCTGTGTAACTTTATTTTTCATTTCTTGGTCCTCTTCAATCTTTTCATCTAGTATTACAAGTTTATGAGAGTAACTATCGATTTTCCCATTTTTTACAACTAAATCCAGATGACCAAGAAATGAGCCGTGACAACCTGACTGTATTATTATAGCACCGTTTACTTCTACTGGCTCATAAAGCCTGTTGTGAGTATGAGCACTTAAAAGAACGTCAATTCCAGGAACTTCTTCTGCAAGTTTAACCTCCTGAGGATATCCTAAGTGGGATAATACGACTATTAGGTCAGTTCCTTTTTGGTTTTTTAGCTCATCAATATAATTGGGCAGCTCCTTATTTCCCAAGGTGAAATACAAACCTTCGCTAAAGTGTTCAGGCATAGTTTTATCGATTATAGTTGCAGCTATACCTATGATTCCTACTTTAATTCCAGAAATTTCTTTAATAATGTATGGCTTAAAGACTAGCTTATCTGTTTTTTTATCATAGCAATTTATAGCAAGCATAGGATAATTAATTTTATCAAGTAATGATTGGAATACTTTGGGACCATATGCAAACTCCCAGTGCGCTGTCATTGCATCAAGCTTTAAATTTTTTAAAAGTTCAGTTAAGATTTCACCTTTTGTTTCTACTACAGGGTATGTTCCATGAAAAGTATCACCACCATCTAAAAATAATACATTATCAGTCTCATTTCTAACTTTGTTTAAATATGAGGCAATTCTTGCATATCCTCCAGCTCTAATAAATTCAATATGATCTCCATTATAAAAATGCTCATAATGCTCTTCTAAATATCCATGTGTATCGTTCATTTGAATTATCGTTAATATATTCTCCATTCGTAGTCTCCTTTATAATTACTCGTATTCTTCTTATAATAAATGTACCCCAAACATGCATAATTAATCTGGTGACAGATACCAAAACGGAAGTTCAGCTTTCGGATAGGGAATCCGCTGAATCCAGTGACAGGCACAAAAGGGAAGTAAATAAACTGAGTACTTCCCTTTTCAATTTTATTACTTCAAGTATCAGATTTCCAAAGAAAAAAACACATCAAAACCGTTTGGTTTTAACTTGTTGCGGCGGACCGTATCACAAGTAAGTACGGTTTATTCTAGGGATCCTAAAATAGTTGAATACCGTTCATTGGATATGAGAGTAAAAAGGGTTACCCTACAAATTCTGAATGAATATTCTGCTTGAAAAAATCATCAGTTCCGGTGGGTGTTGTCCCCTCCAAGTGGTCAATTTGGTATGGAATACTCAATTCAATTCACTTAAATTGTTAGAAAAACATTGAAAATTTGTTAAAAAATTATCTGTTAAATTGAAGTAAATCTTTTTCTTGTAAACTTTGGAAATGACTATATGTCTAAATATTTTCTGAACAATAAATGTAAAGCCCTACTC
>JAGXHX010000016.1 GCA_024635955.1 Bacillota bacterium | reverse complement strand
CCACTTACCATCATAAGTTCCAAAGGATTAAAAGAAACCTCTTTAGCACCCTCAGGCATAGTACTAGCATGATAGGATGATTGAGAAGTTGGTGTAAACTGACCTGTTGCCAAAGCGTAAGCACGATTATCATGGACTATGACCGTTATATCAACATTACGCTTAGCTGCAAAAATCAAATGACTCAAACCTTCTGCAAATCCGTCTCCATCTCCTACAAAACAAATCACCTTTGTTTTTGGATTCGCTAGTTTAATTGCTTCTCCTGCAGGAACTGCCCTTCCATGAATAGTATAAAAGCTATTCACGTTAATATAATCAACAATTTTCGCATGGTTACCAACCCCACTTAACAAAATGAAGTTCTCCATAAGTTCTCCATTCTTTTTCATCTCTAAAAGAACCTCTTCAATTACTGAAAGTATACCAAAATTACCACATCCCGGACACCACTCTATAGGTGCATAGGTTTTCAATTCACTCATCTCATCACCTTCTTAACTTCTTCTACTAGATTTTCAACGGAGAATGATCGTCCATCATATTTCAAAACAGTCTCATCCACCTTAAATCCATTCTGGTTCAATAAAATCCTTACTTGTCCTTCTGAATTACATTCTACATCTATTAATTTATCTACACCTTCAAGTGCTTTTGCTAGAGCTTCTTTAGGAAAAGGTGAAAGCATAACTATCTGGATGGCTTTTACCCCAAGTATCTTAGCTGTTTCCATACAGACACCTTTATTGGAACCCCAACATAAAAGAGCTGTTTTCCCACTTCCATAAGTTTTTACTGTTTCATAACTCTTCATTTCTTCTGCCAATTTCTGTTTTTTCATGATACGCTTATCCGCAATTTCCTTGGTCATAGCTGGATTTTCTGTTGTTATTCCCAATTCATCATGAACATAACCAGTAGCGTTTACAACCTGATCCTTTAGCGGAGGAAATGCAAGTGGAGATATTATATCATCTGTTTTTAAGTAGCGTTTATAGATACCCTTCCCATCCCAAAGAATTGCTTCTTCTTTCCTAACTTTTGGAATGGTTTCTTCATCATAACTGTAATATCCTAGAGAGTGAGTCTTATCTGTCAGTACAAATGCTGGAATCTGATATTTCCAGGCAATATTTAAAGCAACCCCTGACCAATAAACTCCCTCTTCAGCATCTCCTGGCGCCACTATAAAACGTGGAAACTCTCCTTGACTTGCATGTAAAGCAAAATTTAAATCTGTTTGGGCCGTATAGGTAGGCAAACCTGTTGATGGTCCAGTTCGTTGTCCGAGTACAACTAAAATAGGTAGTTCTGCTTGGGCTGCTAATCCTAGAGATTCAACCATAAGACTAAAGCCACCCCCTGATGTTGCAACAGCACTACGCTTGCCCATATAGGCATAACCTAAAGCCATCATAATAACAGCAATTTCACTTTCTGGTAAAACAAGATGTATCCCTAAATCCTTTTCATACTTTGCCATAAACTCAAGAATTGGCGATGTTGGAGTCATAGGATAACCTACCAAAGCGTTTAGGCCAGCCTTTAGTAAACCTATGCTTATCGCATGGGCTCCGTTAATTACAGGCAAACTTTTTACTGAACCTTTTATTAGTGACTCATTTTTTGATGTACTATTATAGCCTCTACTAACAGCTTTAAGTTTACTTTCAATATCATCTGTTTCATGTTTTTTTAGAACTTCATCAACAAGGGACCATGGAAGATCTAATGTTCTAGCTAGGGCCCCTATTATAACATAAAGTTCTTTTCCTGGTGTACCCTCTTCTTTAAGTATTGTTTCTAAAGAAAGTCCAAGTCCCTCTTTAACTTTTACTTTATCTGAATCATAGATAATATTAGTTTTTCTCCCTATTCTATCTATATTTTTGTTAATGGCATCCTGACTCATGGCTAAAAGCACATCAATATGGTCTTTATGAGCTCCTATTTTTTCCTGGTCTGCTCTAACTATGACAAACTCATATCCACCCTTAATCAACGAGGGAAAATCATCCATCATGTATATATTGTATCCCCTTCTTGCAAATAATCTTCCAATAAGGATACCTGCATCATGGATGCCATATCCTGTTTGACCACCAATTAGTACTGAAACTGTGTTCATATTTTCACCCTCCAGTTTTAAGATATTTTTACCTTTTTTTATTTCTTTAATAACATTATACGTCTAAATACTTCTTTTTACTAATAACAAATACAAAAAAGCTTGCTTTTTAATGTAGCTGAAACCTTCATACCTGGTCGATAACCAGAGAATTTCCAACAGCCTACTAATTAGATAGCATGAATGCCTTAGTTTCATTATCAAAAATATATACTTCACCTGTTTCAATAATATAGTACCATCCACTAACACTAATTCTTTTTTGTTCAATACAATCGGAAATAAATGGATAAGTCTTCAAATTATTTATTTGCTCAACAACATTTGCTTGTTCCAACATCCACTCCCAAGCTTCTTCTTTTTCACTTTTCATAATCTTATCTTTAACATTATCCAATAGTTCTAACCATTTACGAGTATGGGGTAAATTATTAATTAAATCCATGGAATAAAGACTAGCTGCACATCCCCCACAATTAGAATGACCACATACAATAATATTTTCAACCCCCAACACCTGTACAGCATACTCAACAGCCGAAGTAGTAGCAACATAATCAGATGTTTCTCTATTTGGAGGAATAATATTAGCCACATTACGGATAATAAATAATTCACCAGGTAGTGCCCCAGTTATCATATTAGGATCAATTCTAGAATCTGAGCAAGTAATAAACAAAGTATGTGGCTTTTGCATATCTTTTAATTCTTTAAATAACTTTTCATGATCTTTAAAATCCTTATTTTTAAAATTAATAATCCCGTCTAATAGTTTATCCATATTTTTATCCTAAACTCCCTCTTATTTTACCCATTTTAATAATCCATTCTCTTAATATCTTCTGTTCTTCCTCGATATCATCAAACAAATCCTTTTGCTTACCTATTAAATGAAGAATTATCGGTCTGGCTGACATAAGAAGAGTATGATACAACCAAGTATTGGAGCAATCTCCACCTTATTGGCATCTGCCCATATATTCATCTTACTTAAAGCAATTCTAATAGCTAATACAAATGGTACCATACCATATGACGTAGCTGAATCAGACCTAGCCAGCATAACCCTATAGTTATCATTAAATATTCCACGTTCCATTTGTTTTTTATGATACTCACCAACTATTATATCAGCATTTATCAATGCAGGCACTGTTTCTATTAAAGGAATTATTTTAATACTATCAAGGGGGAACTGTATGTCATAATTTTTTATTACCAAGTTCTATAACAGAATTAATTCTATCTTGAAGTAATATTAATTCAGCGCCACTTTCTATCATTGGCACAATAGTTTCAGTAATGGCTTGTATAGATGATTTTTTATAGGCTAGAATATTTATTTCTGCTAAAGACATAATACTCATTAATTGTCTAAAAACAGGCTCTTTTACAGCATTGGGAATTTTTGGAGTTAGATTAATATCTTGACCCGGAATTATACCCTTGCTTATTAGGCCAAGTGCTATTTGTGATGTTTGATGATAAGGTGTTAACTTACCTTCAAAATCAATCATTATTTCTTCAATCCCAAGTCCACCATTATCTTGATCTTCAAGCATATGGAAGGCTTCCTCAGGTTCATTTTTAATTGAAATATACTTTTGTGAATTATCTGGGTGTTGTTTACCCATACTACTTAGATAATTTCTCATTTTTTTGCCCCTTTTTATTCATATATTAAAAAGCCAGTAACAATCAAATGATTGTTACTGGCTTACTTATAACTTGCTAAAGCATTTTATTTCTTTATCTAAAAGAAGCTTCATAATCTTTCTTTTATAAGCTTATTTTTCAATTTTTTCTATATTTTCTATGAAGCTCACACCAATACTAAACTGATTCTCATCTTCTAATACTAGATATATTATATCATCTTGATCGACTTCAGAAGCAGATTCAAAGAAATAAAATCTACCTTCAATTTTTTTACTTTCATTATTGATAATTCTAATTTGGTCACCAAATTCTATAAGTATTTCTATTACTGAATCATCCTGTTCTATTGTTACTTTAATACATGGTTCAATATCTGTAATCTTCACTTTAAACACCACCTTATATGTTTTTTTGTATTATATCATAATTTTGTTATTTATTATATCATTCCTTTCTCTTGCTAATTTTTTGGGATGTTATATCGCATGGATAATTTCACATTATTTTGTTACTTCTATATATATTAAAAACCCAGTAACAAACATTTAATTGTTACTGAGTTAATTTTGACTTGATTAATGCATTTTATTTATCTTCTAATATATATTAAAATAATATTCCAAGATACTAATCTACTATATGCCTTTATTTAAAAAGGAACATCATCATCCTCTAATGCCTGACTTGGGAAGAATACATCATCTACACTACCCCCGCCACCAGCACCTTCAGCTGATTTATCTCTGTCAAGAAAAACTACCCTGCTTGCTTGAACATCAGTAGTATAAATCTTTTGACCATCTTTTTCATAACTACCAGTTCTAATACTACCATCAATCAAAACCAATCTGCCTTTTTTCAACATATTACCAACATTCTCAGCTTGCTTATCCCAAGTAGTAATCCTGATAAAATCAGCAGTGCTTTCACCAGTCTCTTTATCCTTAAAGCCTCTGTCTAAAGCTAATGTGAAATTAGCAACAGCCTTACCTGAAGGAGTATTCCTAAGCTCTGGATCCCTAACTAATCTACCAACTAAAGTAACCTTATTATACATTTTCTTCCTCCTACTCTTCTTCTGACATTATTTTTTTAACGCGTTTAGTGAAATTCTCTCTAGATATCATAATACTTCTTTTACAAGTAGTACATTCAATTCTAAAATCTGCACCCACCCTTAAAATTTTCCAAGTATAGCCACCACAAGGATGAGGCTTTTTCATACTTACAATCATTCCTTCTTGGTACATCACACTCACCTCTTTTACTATTTTACCTTTAAATATACCATTAGTCCATACCTGTTTTTCTAGCCAGACATATTCTACAAACTCTAAATCCTAAAGCCCTCCCTTCATCTAGTGTAGTCTTACTTTTATAGCCATTCTTCAAGTAACTACAGTCACTATATAGATGATAAACACGATCATACTCATACTCGTCAATATTATCATCGACTATAAATATCTCCTGATCATCAGACATATTTTCCTCTATGTGACTAAAGGCATCCTCTAATAGCTCTTTGATATATTGACTACCTCTAATAAATATTGATCCCCGGTATATTGGATAATTTTCTTCTAACTTCCCAACCTTACCGACTATATTGCGATAAAGTATAAGATTGCTGATAGATAAGGAACAAGTATTATTAAAATATACAGGTTTTAGGATACTTTGATATAACATCTTAGTTTGTTTCAACTTTTTATTAGTAGATTTTGTATTATTAAAATCATATATAATGTCATCATAAAGTTTTTTATCATCATACCAGCTATAAGAACTAACTCTAATTGCTTGACCAAGACTATTAATTACAGAAAAGTTATTAAAAATTTTAAAAGTTAGAGAAAACAAACTGAAAATAATAATTAATACAATTGGAAATACTATTGCTCCCTCTATAGTAGAACTCCCTCTTTCCTCACTAAAAACCATTTGGAACTTCACCTGAACTATTCATAATTTGACCATCAATCCCACTAACTAAATGATTATACCAAGAAGTAATAACATTCCTAAAAGCAAAACCCAAAGCCACCAGAATTACCAATATTATAACTACCTCAATAGTCTCTATCCCCCTATCCTTTTTTAAAATATTATATAATTTAAAATATAAAGCTCTCATCATAAAACCTCCTATAACCAATTTCCATTAATAACAGAAAATATACTAGGTATTAAAACCAACATACTTACACCAATAAATATTAACATCATTGGTAAAACCATTTTAGCTGACCCTTCTTCAGCTAGACGTTTAACCGTTTCCTTCTTCAATTTCCAAGCTTCATCACCTAACTGTATTAAGTAGCTGTTATCCTCCATTCCAACTTTATAAAACTGAATAAAAAAATTAACTAACTTTATTAATTCACGCTCTCTTGTTGCTAATATTATTTCCAGAAAAGCTGATTTTCTATTAATTCCTAAGTTAATCCTATCTAAGCAAGATTTTATTAAACTGAGATAATAACCTTTACTACCTATTGAAAAATATGTCGATAAAGCATTTTCTAAAGTCAGACCAGCTTGTAAATATAGTTTCAAACTATTTAAAAACCCAGGATATTCCTTGAAAAATTCTACTCTTCTTTTTTCAACTATTTTTTTAATTTTCAAATAATTAAGCCTGTAACTAACAAATAATAAACCTAATGCTAAAAAAGTCAAACTCGCATCACTAAAAAAACTAAGAAATACTAATGGAATAAACAAGGTAACATTTTTAAAAACCTGATCACTATATTTTTTTATGTTCTTTGACAAATTATCAATACCGTAATAATATTTTAGAACTTCCTTTTCTTTAATACTAACCGGTAAACGATATTTAACTTTCAATACACATGGGATTGAAATACCTTTTAAAAGAAAAAATACATTTATACATAAATAAATGAAAAATACTAATCCCATACTACCTCCATCAACCTATTACTAATATAAAAAGATAAAGCAAAGATGAAACCTACACCAATAAATGTAACACTGCCTAATATACTAGTAGTTAGAAATATAATCATTTCTGGATAAATAAATCTCAACCCTAATAACATGATAAATGGAATCACTCTAAGCATTAAAACTTCAATTCTTTGTTTAGCTAATAAAGTGCCAATCTCTCTTTCGATCTCCAATCTTTCACTTAAAGTGTTATTGGTTTGTTCCAATATCTCCTTGAAATTACCACCTTTATTTCTAGTTATTCCCAAGACAATCGCAAACTCCTTGAAAAACCCAATTTTATATTCCTCTTCCAAGATTAAAAAACCTTTTTCATAACCAATCCCAATTTTATTCCAATAAATGATTTTTTCTAATTCTTTTCCAAGTAAAGTATCATCACCATACATACTATATAAATTAAACTTAGTCTCAATTAAGGCGTTATCATAAGAATTCCCACCTTGCATACTACAATTTAGAAGATAAATAAAATCTTGAAACTCAATTATCATTTTATATTTTCGTCTTTTAATAATTAATTTTTGGAAATATGGAAAAAAAAATATTGTTAAACAACTTATAAGTAAAGAGTATAAAATACTCCCTGTTAGTAAAATAAAATATGATAAGGCAATAAAGAAACTTACTAAAATTAACTGGCGCAATTTAGGATCTATTTTAATAAAATTAATTTTCGGTATAAACATTTAACTTCTCCAAATTTTTAATATGATTTTTTCTTATTAACTCATTTGAGCTATTTCTTTCAAATAATGTATTTAAAACTAACCCATCTACTTCTTTTTCAAGTTCATAAACGCCAATAACCTTTCTTCCTCCTTTTTGTCTTTGTAAATGGACAATAATATCTATCCCTGTTTTAATTAAATTTATCCCCACATCTTCTCTAAGATCATTACCAACTATAACCATAGTCAATAGTCTTAATAACATATCTCTCGCACTATTAGCATGACCAGTGGACATAGAACCCTCATG
>JAGXHX010000015.1 GCA_024635955.1 Bacillota bacterium | reverse complement strand
GTTCTGCATTGAACTGTTCATCAATATAAGCCTTATAGGCATTTTGTTCCTCATTATCTCTTGTATAACAAATATCAAAAATATTAAAACTTAAAGTTTTTGTTAAATTATTAAAACCATATAATTTCATTTTCTTAGCCATTCATTTACCCCCTTAAGTTATCGGAAATTATTAAAGCAAGTTCTCTAACAACTTTACATGCACATGCAGTTGAAACTCCACTTAAATCAAGATTTGGTGCCAGTTCTACAATATCAGCCCCGACTATATTCAAGCCTCTAAAGTTCTTCAAACCATCAATTATTTCATTAAAAGTTATACCACCTGGTTCCTGTGTCCCTGTTCCTGAGAAAACACTTGGATCAAGAACATCTAAATCTATGGATAAATATATTGGTTTACCACCAAGTTTATTCTTTAAATCAATTGTTTTTTCAAGATTAAAAAGATTAGTAATACAATACTTATCAGCAAAATTAAATTCTTCTTTAGTACCTGATCTAACACCAAATTGATAAATATGTTTAGAGCCTACCAAATCATAAATACGTCTCATTACTGTTGCATGAGATAATTTTTCACCTTCATAATCATTTCTCAAATCCATGTGAGCATCTAAATGAATAATATATAAATCTGGATATTTTTCAAAAACAGCTTCAGCAACAGGCAAAGTAACTAAGTGTTCTCCTCCAATCATAAAAGGAACTTTATTATCAGTTAAAATTCTTTGAGTAAAATTTTTAATTTCAATTAAAACATTTTCTAATGATTTAACTTGTAGATTCAAATCTCCAACATCAATTATTTTAGTATCAACTTCTAAATCCAATTTTAAATAAGGACTATAAGTTTCCAATCCATATGATGCATTTCTTATTTCTTCCGGACCTAATACAGCACCCTTTTTAAAGGAGGCTGTGCCGTCAAAAGGACAGCCAAAATAAACAATTTTGGCCTCATGATAACTTTTATCAAAAGACATGAATGTACTATCAATGTTTTGCATTTTAATTTAACTCCCTAAAATCAATATAGTTTCCAATTTAGGATCATCTGTTCCAGTTAATACACAATCTTGTTTCTGCAAGAAATTAATATATTCTAATACTTCTTTTGTTATTTTTTCACCAGGTGCAACAATTGGAATTCCAGGTGGATAAGCCATCACAGATTCTCCAGATATTTCACCAATTGAATCAGATAATTTAACAGTCTTTTTATTTGCATAATATGCTTCTCTCGGTGTTACAACCATGTGAGGTCTACTCCATAAAAAATCAGTTTTAATGATTTTATCTGACTTGTTTACTTTTCTTATATCAATTAATGCATCAATCAATTTATCAATATTATCTTTAGTGTCACCTAGACTAACTATTGCCATTATTGTATGAATATCACCAAGTTCAACTTGAATATTATAATCATCTCTTAATATGTCATAAACTTCAATTCCAGTTAAACCGATGTCAGAAACTTTTATTGATAATTTTGTTAAATCTAAGTCAAATATCCCTGGCTGACCAATAAGTTCTTTACCTAAAACATAGTAGTCTCCTATAGAATTAATCTTTTCTCTAGCATATTCACTTAATTCAATTGCTTCATCTAACAAAACTTTTCCACTATTTATTAAAATTTCTCTAGCTACATCTAAACTAGACAATAATATATACGAGGGGCTTGTAGTTTGTGTGAGCTCAATTGTCCTTTGAATTATATGGGTATCAATATGTCTTCTATGTGCAAGTAAAACTGAACTTTGTGTTAAAGAACCCCCTGTTTTATGCAAACTAACGGCTGACATATCAGCTCCTACAGTCATAGCTCCTATTGGTAATTTATCATTAAAATAAAAGTGTGAACCGTGTGCTTCGTCACATAAAAAAATCATATTATGTTGTCTAGTCAGTGATATTATTTCTTTCAAATCACTTGTAGCTCCATAATATGTTGGATTGATTATTAAAACTGCCTTAGCATCTAGATTATTATTAATAGCATTTTTAACATCATCTAATATTACTCCATGAGCAATACCTAGTTTATCATCAATTACTGGTTCTATATAAACAGGCATAGCTCCAGATAAAATCAAAGCATTAATTGCAGATTTATGAACATTTCTAGGTAAAATAATCTTATCACCAGGTTTCAAAACTGACATAATCATATTTTGAACACCTGCAGTAGTCCCATTAACCATTAAAAAGGCATCTTCAGATAAAAATGCTTTAGCCATTAATTGTGAAGCTTCTTTTATTACACCAGTAGGTGTACTAATAATATCTAATGGTTTAGCTGAACTGACATCCAATTCAATTAATTTATGATTCAGAAAATCTTTTAACAATTTAGTTTTAGGGTTTCTTTTATGTCCAGGAACATCAAAATGCACTTTATTAGATTTCACATACTTTAATAAAGCATTATAAATAGGCATATTATCCATTCTCAATATCTTCCTCATCTAAATATTCATCCATTTTGTTTAATAACTCTTCAATACCTGTTCTATCCAAAGTTGAACAAGCCACTATAGATTCATTATCAACACCAAGGGTATCTTTAATAACTTTTAAATATTTGGCCCTCTGGCCTCTACTAATTTTATCTGCTTTTGTAGCAGCTAAAAGAAAAGGAATATCATAATGTTTAATAAACGCTAGCATATTTTCATCACCCTTTGATGGTTTATGTCTAATATCAACTAAAACAATTATAACTTTCAATTCATCTCTATTAATCAAATACTGTTCCATCATCCTTCCCCAACTGGCTTGAAGGTCTTTAGGAACTTTTGCATAACCATATCCTGGTAAATCAACAAAATAAAAACTGTTATTAATTAAAAAATAATTAATTGTTCTTGTTTTTCCTGGATTCCCACTAGTTTTTGCAAGTTTTTTATTGTTAGTTAAAAGATTTATTAGTGATGATTTTCCCACATTAGATCTTCCTACAAAGGCAATTTCTTTTATTCCTTCTGTAGGATATTGGTCTTTTGCTACTACTGTTGTAAAAAATTCAGCTTGTTTGATTAACATTTTATACCAATGCCTTTTCTAGAACTTCATCAAAGCTCTCAACTAAAATGATTTCAATTTTTCCTCTTACCTCTTCCGGTATTTCCTCAATATTTTTTTCGTTGGCCTTTGGTAAAATCACTGTTTTAATGCCTTCTTTATAGGCAGCAAGTACTTTTTCTTTTACTCCACCAATTGGAAGAACATTGCCTCTGATTGTAATTTCTCCAGTCATTGCAATATCTCGCCTTATCTTTTTCTTGAGGAAAATTGATGCGATTACTGTACCCATAGCTATACCAGCAGATGGGCCATCTTTAGGAATAGCGCCTTCAGGAACATGAATATGTAAGTCTAGTCCTAGTGATTCTAAACTTGACTCTATTATATTTTTAGATTTTAAATAACTTATTGCAGCTTGAACAGATTCTTTCATAACATCACCAAGTTGACCTGTAAGCATTAATTTACCATTACCTTTATAGATAGTAGCTTCAATAATTAATACATCTCCACCATAGGAGGTTACAGCTAATCCATTAACAACACCTATATCTGTTTTTCTTTTAGCTACATAGTCATTAACTTTAGGTATTCCCAAATAATGAGATACATTTTTTGAAGTTATATTTATGCTAGTAAACTTATTACTTAAAATATCTACAGCAATTTTTCTTAATAGTGATCCGATTTCTCTTTCTAGATTTCTTACACCACTTTCTCTAGTATAATTTCTAATTATCTCCATTAAAGCAGTATCTTGAATTTTAATTTTATAGTCCTCTAAGCCATTTGCTTTTATTTGTTTTTTAAACAGATGTCTTTTGGCTATTTCTTTTTTTTCTTTTTCAGTATAACTTGATACTTTAATTATCTCCATTCTATCTCTTAAAGGAGCAGGGATGGTATTTAAAGTATTTGCTGTTGTTATAAATAAAACTTCGCTTAAATCAAAAGGTATTTCTATAAAGTGATCAGTAAAAGAATTATTTTGTTCAGGATCAAGTGCTTCTAATAAAGCAGCTGATGGATCACCTTTATAATCAGCACCTATTTTATCAATTTCATCGAGTAAAATAATCGGATTTTTAGTTCCAGATTGCTTGATGCTTTGTATTATTCTTCCAGGTAGTGCTCCCACGTATGTTCTTCTATGACCTCTTATTTCTGCTTCATCACGAACTCCACCTAAAGACATTCTGATAAATTTTCTATTTATTGCATCCCCTATACTACTTGCTAATGATGTTTTTCCAGTACCTGGTGGTCCAACAAAACATAATATTGGTGCTTTCCCTTTTTCTTTTATCAGTTTTTTTACTGCTAAATATTCAATTATTCTATCTTTTACTTCCTGAAGACCAAAATGTCCATCATCAAGTACTTTTTTAACTTTTTCAATATCGATATATTCTTCTGTTCTTTTATTCCAAGGTAAATCTAAAAGCCATTCTATATAATTTCTTATTACAGCACCTTCAGTCATATTTGGATGCATAATTTCTAATCGATCGATTTCTTTCTTAATTTTATCATACACGTCTTGTGGATAATCTCCTAGAGTAAGTCTTTCTCTAAGTTTATCTATTTCATCTTCATAATCTACTTTTTCATTAAGTTCTTTTTTAATGACTTTAATTTGCTCACGAAGATAATATTCTTTTTGAGCTTTATCTATATTTTCTTTTACTTTTTCCCCAATTTCCTTTTCTAATTCAATTATATTTTTTTCTACAGAAATCATACTTAATACTGTTTCCAACTTTTCTTTCAAATCATCCATCTCTAAAACTTTTTGTTTTTCAGTATAATCTACCATAAGATTAGATGCTATTAAATCAGCTATAGTATTGGGATTATTGATATTCTTTATCTTTAAAATAGTTTCATTTGAAAAATTTACATTCATATCAGAAAAATCGCTAAAATCATGAAGTATTAGTCTGTTTAATGCTTTTACTTCCAAACCTTGGTCATTCAATGGTTCTTCTAATAAAATCACTTTGCCTTCAAAATGTGTTTTATTTTGATATATCTTTTTAAGGACTCCTCTAGCTGAAGTTTCAATTAATACTCTTACAATTCCCGTAGGTAGTTTCATAATTTGTTTAATTTCTGCAAATACACCAATTTTATTTAAATCGTCAAATGATGGGTCTTCTACTAAAGTATTATTTTGAGCAACAAGAAATATTTTTTTCTGATTATTCATACCAATATTTAATGACTCTATTGATTTAGGTCTGCCCACATCTAAATGTATAGTCGTTTTAGGAAAGATAACCATGCCTCTTAAAGGCAAAATTGCAATTGGGTCCAAACTTAAAAAATTCACTGAATTATCTTCATAAAATTCTACGAAATTATCACTCATATATTCGCCTCCTTACAAGAAAAGCAACAGTAGTCTGCTGCTTAATTCTTAAGATATTTTCTTTTTACTTAATTTTGGTTTTGCACCATTTTTTACTACATCTTCTGTTATTATACATTCACTTATACTAGTTTTAGAAGGAATATCATACATAACATCTGTCATTATATGTTCCATTATGCTTCGTAACCCTCTTGCTCCAGTGTTTCTTTTCAAAGCTTCTTCAGCAATTGCTTTAATAGCTTTTTCATCCACTCTTAAATTAACATTATCATATTTTAATAATAATTCAAATTGTTTTAATAGTGCATTTTTAGGTTCTTTTAAAATTCTAACAAGAGCTTTTTTATCTAAAGGTTCTAAAGTAGTAATAACTGGCACTCTACCAATAAACTCTGGTATTAATCCATATTTTAAAATATCGTCTGGTTGTACATCATTCAAGCTATATATAATTTCTTTTTTCTCAAATTGATTCATTTTACTGCTAAAACCTAACAATCCTTTACCAGATCTATTTTCAATAATTTTTTCTAATCCGTTGAATGCTCCACCAACAATAAATAAGATATTTTTTGTGTCAATCTCCAAATTTTCTTGTTGTGGATGTTTTCTCCCACCATTTGGAGGTACTGTAGCAACTGTTCCTTCAATTATTTTAAGTAAAGCTTGTTGAACACCTTCACCAGAAACATCTCTAGTTATAGATACATTTTCTGATTTTCTAGCTATTTTATCAATCTCATCGATATAGATAATTCCTTTTTCAGCAAGATTAACATTATAATCTGCCGCTTGAATTAATCTAAGCAAAATATTTTCAACATCATCTCCAACATAACCAGCTTCAGTTAAGGTGGTAGCATCTGCTATTGCAAAAGGAACATTGAGATACTTCGCTAATGATTGAGCTAACAAAGTTTTCCCACTTCCAGTTGGTCCAATTAAAAGAATGTTAGATTTTTGTAATTCTATTTCATTATTATTAATGTCCTGATTGGAGAACAATCTTTTATAATGGTTATATACGGCGACTGATAATACTTTTTTAGCTCTATCTTGATTTATTACATATTGATCTAAATAAGCTTTAATCTCTTGTGGTTTAGGAAGCTTTTTAAAATCTAATTCAATATCAGTTTCAACTTCGTCCTCTTTAGGAGCAACAATTTCCATACATAATTCAACACATTCATTACATATGAATACGCCCGGTCCAGAGACTAGTTGATCTACTTCTGTTCTATGTTTTCCACAAAATGAACAGTATAATCCATCATCTTGGTTTTTTTCCATATTTTCTCCCTATTTTTTATGTCCGAATACATCATCGATAATTCCATATTCCTTTGCTTCAATTGAAGTCATGAAATAATCTCTATCAGTATCTTTCTCTATTCTTTTTAATGTTTGGCCAGTATTTGCGGCCAATATTTCATTCAATCTTTTTTTGATAGCCATGATTCTTTTAGCTTGAATATCAATATCAGCAGCTTGACCTGTAGCACCACCAGATGGTTGGTGTATCATTATTTCAGAATTCGGTAATGCAAATCTCTTCCCCTTGGTTCCTGCACTAAGTAAAAAGGCACCCATACTAGCAGCCATTCCTACACATATAGTTGAAACATCAGGTTTTATATATTGCATTGTATCGTAAATAGCCATACCGGCAGTTATTGAACCACCTGGACTATTAATATAAAGATTAATATCTTTGCCTGGATCTTCACCTTCAAGAAATAACAATTGAGCAATAACTAAATTAGCTAAATTATCATCAATTTCTGAACCTAAAAATATTACTCTATCTTTTAGTAATCTTGAGTAAATATCAAAAGATCTTTCTCCGGCACTTGTTTGTTCTACGACCATAGGTATTAACATATTTGTTCCTCCCTACTTTTATTTTTCGTCTTTAACATCAGTTTTTTTGGCTTTAATATCAGTTATTTCGGCTTGATCAAGAATACTTTGAAGTGCTTTTTCTCTTTTTATTCCCTTTTTCAACATTTTTGTATTCTCTGGTGCTTGGAAATAAGTATCAAGCATTGCTTTATCTTGTCCATAAATTTGTGAGATTGCTGTAATTTCTTTTTCTATGTCAGCTGGAGAGACTTCAATCTTTTCAGCTACAGCAACAGAATCTAACAATATATCTCTTTTAATATGTTTTTCAGCATTAGTTCTATATTCTTCTCTAACTTTTTCTTCTGTCATTCCAGTTAATTCGAAATATTTTTGTAAATCCATACCTTGTTGTTGTAAGTCTCCTTCAATATCTTTTAAGAACTGGTTTGTTCTTTCTTCAATCATGATTTCAGGAACTTCAACTTCAAGTTTTTCAATAGCGAGATCTAAAGCTTGTGCTCTTAGTGCATTATCAGCTTGTTGTTGTTTTTGATTAGCAAGACTTAATTTAACATCATTTCTTAATTCTTCTAAAGTATCAAAATCACTTACTTCTTTAGCAAAACCATCATTTAACTCAGATAATTTTTTTCTTTTTACTTCGTGAGCTAATACTTTAAATATACTTTCTTTTCCTTTTAGCTCTTCGCTCTGATAGTCCTCTGGGAATTTAACATTAACTTCTCTATTATCACCAGCTTTTATTCCTACAAGTTGTTCTTCAAAGCCTGGTATGAATGAATTTGAACCAAGTTCTAAAGGAAACTTGGAACCTGTTCCTCCGTCAAATTTAACATCGTGAACATATCCTTCAAAATCAATTACTACAGTATCTCCATTTTCAGCTGGATCTTCAACTGTTTCAATTTTTGCTGTTTTTGTTCTCATAGCTTCTAATTCAGTATCAACATAGTTTTCATCTAAATCTACTAATGTTCTTTCAAGTTTCAGACCTTTATAATCTCCTAAAACACCTTCAGGCACTACTTGTAATTCAACAGTAAATACAGCAGGTCCTTTTTTATCAAAAGAAACAATATCAACTTTTGGTCTATCAATAGGATCTAAATCTAAATCAACTAAAGCTTGACCATAAGCTGGTGGCAACATTATATCCATAGCTTCTTCAATGACACTACCTTCTCCAACGTGTTTTTCTAGTATTTCAGTTGGAACTTTTCCTTTTCTGAATCCTGGTACTGATACTTTTTGACCTAGGTTTTGTGATGCCTGTTTATAGGCTTTTTCAACCTCTTGACCATCAACAGTAATTTCTACTGTTACTATATTTTTTTCTTGATTAATAATTTTACTTTTCATTATAAGACTCCCTTCGCTTTCTAATTAATAATTATACAATAATTTTATAAACTGAACAACTTTAGACGAGAAAATACCTCGAATTGGAATTCGAGGTATTATTC
>JAGXHX010000014.1 GCA_024635955.1 Bacillota bacterium | reverse complement strand
ATGATTGAAGAAAAGTTTGGTAGTGAAGTAGCCTATATAGTTAATGGTTTAACTAAACTGAAAAAAATTAGTTCTATTCATATTAATAATTTGCAAGTTGAAAATCTAATGAAGATGTTTTTGACAACCTCAAAAGATATTAGAGTATTACTAATTAAATTAGCAGACCGACTTCATAACATGAGAACATTAAAATATATGTCAAGGGATAGACAATTAGCTATTGCTAAGGAAACTTTGGAAATTTATGCTCCGGTTGCTCATAGATTAGGTGCTTTCCAAATTAAATGGGAACTTGAAGATTTAGCCTTTAAATATATAGAACCTGAAAAGTATAATCAACTTGTAGAACAAATATCTAAGAAAAGAAAAGAAAGAGAAGCAGATGTTGAATCTATTATAGAAAAAATTGAAAAAAAATTAGAAGAATTAAATGTAAAGGCTGATGTAACTGGTCGAACAAAACACTTTTATAGTATATATAACAAAATGGTTAAAAAACATCAAGAACTTGATGAAATATTTGATTTAACTGCAGTTAGAATAATAGTCGAAACTATACAAGATTGTTATAGTGCACTAGGTGTTATTCATATGATATTTACCCCAATTCCCAATAGATTTAAAGATTATATAGCTATGCCTAAACCTAACATGTATCAATCAATACATACTACTGTTTTAGGACCAAATACAGATCCATTTGAAGTTCAAATTAGAACTATTGAAATGCATAAAACGGCAGAATATGGTATTGCAGCACATTGGAAATACAAAGAAGGCGGTAAATTTTCTTATAAAGAATTCCAAAAAGAAAGTTCGTTTATTGAACAAATTAGAGAAATACAATCAGATTCAGAAGGTAGTGCAACTGATTTCATCGATTCTTTGAAAGCTGATTTATTTTCGGATAGAATATATGTGTTTACACCAAAAGGTGATGTGATTGAACTGAAAAATGGTTCCACTCCTTTAGATTTTGCTTTTAGAGTACACTCAGATGTAGGCTTGCATTTTGCTGGAGCTAGGGTAAATAATCATATTGTACCTATTCAATATAAATTACAAACTGGTGATATATTAGAAATTATGACAAACAAAAATGCCAAGCCTAGTTTAGATTGGTTAAAAATTGTTGAAACAAAACACGCACAAAATAAAATTAGAAATTGGTTTAAAAATCAAAATAGAGACGATAAGATTGAAAAAGGTAAAGATAGTTTTGAAAAAGAATGTAAAAAAGAATCACTTGATAGTATTCATTTAGATAAAATATATTTAGAAAGATTATATAAATCCTATGGAATGCACAGTATGGAAGACTTATATGCAGCCATTGGTGATGGAGCTTTTCAAGTTAAACTTATACTCAGAAAATTACGAGAATTAATTGGAAATCCAATCAGTAATGATAATATTGATAAAATGTTAGTTAAACCTTGGGAAGGATATGGAAAAGGAACTCATGGAATTCGTGTACAAGGGTTTGATAATGTAGATATTCATATTTCGAAATGTTGTAATCCTTTACCAGATGATGAAGTTTCTGGATATATAAATAGAGGTAAAGGTATATCTGTGCATAGAACAGATTGTCCAAATTTTTTATACTTAAAAAGAAAAGAACCATACAGAATTGTAAATGTTATTTGGGAAAAGAAAGAGGTTAAAAACTTAAATGCAAACTTAGAAATTACAACATCTGATAAAAAAGGTATAACACCTTTTATTATTAATAAATTTCATGAATTAAATGCAGATGTGATGGAAATAAATTCGAAAGTTGCAAATGGATTAGTGACTATGAAAGTGAAAATTGGAATTAATAGTTCAAATCATTTAGAGGATATATTTTATTCTTTAAACAAAGAAGCAGATATCATAGAATTAAATAGAATTATTTTAAAAGGAAAAACTAAAAATGAAAGTAGTAATACAGAGATCGAAAAAAAGTAGTGTTAAAATAAACAATAAAATAGTAGGGGAAATAAATATTGGCCTAGTAGTTTTGTTAGGCGTTGGTGACAATGATACCATTGAAGATATTGATTATTTAGTAAATAAAATAGTTAATCTAAGAATTTTCGATGATCTTGAAGGTAAAATGAATAATAGCTTATTAGATGTTGGCGGCGATGTTCTTTTAGTCTCTCAATTTACTTTATATGCAGACACAAAAAAAGGCAGAAGACCTAGTTTTATTCATGCTGGATCACCAGATAAAGCAAAAGAATTTTACAATTTATTTAAAGATAAATTAAAACAAAAAGGTATAATTACTCAATCTGGAGTATTTCAAGCAGATATGGAAGTGAATATAGTAAATGATGGTCCTGTAACGATTATTATTGATACTGAGGATTATAAATAGGAGGATAAATGAAATATATTAAGCTTAAAAATGGTCCTATCGAAGAAAATTCATTTATTGTTTGGAATGAAAAATCACATGAAGGGGGCATTATTGACCCTGGTTTTACTGAACTAAATGAGTATGATAAATATTTAAAAGAAAATAACATTATAATTAAGTATATTATAAATACACATGGTCATTGGGATCATATAAAAAATAATAAAATTGTCAAAAATGCTTATGGTGCAAAGTTGCTAATTCATGAAGCTGATGCAGAATATTTAATTAATCCCCAACTAAATTTAAGTTATTATTATGACAAAGAAATAGAGAATACTACAGCTGATGTTTTATTGAAAGATAATGATGAAATTTCATTAGGTGATGAAAAATTAAAAGTAATGCATACACCAGGTCATACTTTGGGCTCAATTATTTTATATAATGATAGCCTTGCTTTTACTGGCGATACTTTATTCTTTGGTTCTGTAGGCCGATGTGATTTACCTAATAGTGATAAAGAAATCATGGTGCAAACAATAGAAAAGTTTAAAAAACTTTTACCTAAAGATGCTTTAATACTACCTGGGCATGGTAATATAGAATCAAAATTTTCAGAACAATTAGAGATTAATCCGTTTTTAACAGGTAAGATGAAACCAAAATAGAAAGAGGTTTATTATGGTAATAAAAGGTCCAAAAGGCACACATGATATTATATCCAATGATATTAAAAAATGGCATATAATAGAATCTAAATTAGTTGAATTGATGGAGTTTTATGATTATTGTGAAATTAGAACACCCATTTTTGAGTCTACTGAACTATTTCTTAGGGGCGTAGGCGATACAACAGATATTGTTGATAAAGAAATGTATACATTTCTAGATAAAGGTAATAGAAGCATTACTTTAAGACCTGAAGGTACGGCATCTGTTGTAAGGGCATTTATTGAACATGGTGGTTTCAATGAAGTTTTACCTAGTAAATTTTATTATATTGGGCCTATGTTTAGATATTCCAGGCCACAAACTGGTAGATATAGACAGTTTCATCAATTTGGAGTTGAAGTTATTGGTTCTATCAATCCATATTTAGATGGTGAAGTACTGGAATTAATGATGAATATTTTTAATTCACTTGGAATTAAAAACCTTAATCTTGAAATTAATAGTGTAGGTTGTCCAAAATGCAGACCAGTTCATAAAGAAGAATTAAAAAAATACTTGAAAAAAAATTATAATGAATTATGTCCTACTTGCCAAGTTAGGTATGAAAAAAACCCGCTTAGAATTTTTGATTGTAAAAATGAAAAATGTCAGGAGATAATCAATAACGGACCACTAATTACAGATAACCTTTGCGAAGAATGTAATGAACATTTTACCAATGTAAAAAATTATCTTGATATGACAAATGTTGATTATACAATAAATAAAAAAATGGTAAGAGGTTTAGATTATTATACAAAAACTGCGTTTGAAATTACTGCTGGTAGAGAAGGGGCACAAAGTTCAATTGGTGGCGGTGGACGTTATGATGGATTAATAGAAGAACTTGGTGGGCCAAGTCTTCCTGGTATTGGATTTGCAATAGGACTTGAGAGAGTAGTATTAACGATGGAAGAACAAGGCTTATTTGATAACATTCCAAAAACTAAAAACAAAGTCTATGTTGCTAATGTTAGTGACAATAATATTGATGCAGCTGTTAAGCTTGTGCATGAGTTAAGAAATAATGAGATTATTGCTATCAATGATATAATGTCTCGAAAGTTAAAAGGGCAATTTAAGTATGCAAATAAAATAGATGCAGATTATGTTATAACTATAGGTGATGATGAAATTGCAAATAATACATATCCCTTGAAGAATATGATTACTGGTGAACAAGTTTATTATAGTATTGATGAATTAATTAAGAATTTGAGAGGAGTTTAGAAATGAGTTTTGATAATAGAAAACCTTGTGGACTTTTAAATGAAAATAATCTGACTGAAAAAATTCTAGTTTCTGGTTGGGTAAATAGAAGGAGAGATCATGGTGGATTAATTTTTATAGATTTAAGAGATAGAAGTGGCTTGTTGCAAATAGTCTTTGATGAAAATTTCACTGATTTTAAAACTGTTGAAAAATTAAGAAATGAATTTGTTATAGAAGTTGTAGGCACTATTAGAAAAAGATCTCCAGAAGCCATCAATCCTAAATTACCAACAGGAATGATAGAATTAGTAGGAGAAAAAATCAGTATATTAAACTTCTCTAAAACTCCAGTTTTTGATATTAATGACACAACAAATGTTGATGAAAATGTTAGATTGAAATATAGGTATTTAGATTTAAGAAGTAAAGCAATGCAAGATAATTTAAAACTACGTCATAAAGTTACAATTTCAATGAGAAAATTTTTAGATGATAGAGGATTTTGGGAAATTGAAACACCAATGCTAGGGAAAAGCACACCAGAAGGAGCAAGAGACTATCTAGTTCCTAGTAGAGTTAATCCTGGTATGTTTTTCGCTTTACCGCAATCACCTCAAATTTACAAACAATTACTTATGGTAGCGGGAATGGAAAAATATTTCCAAATTACAAGATGTTTCCGTGATGAAGATTTAAGAGCAGATAGACAGCCAGAATTCACTCAATTGGATATGGAAATTTCTTTCGTTGAAAGAGATGAAGTTATACGCTTAATAGATAATATGATTGGTTATATTTTCAAAGAATCTTTAGATATTATATTACCTAGTTCATTCCCTCATATTACTTATCAAGAGTCTATGGAAAAATATGGATCAGATAGACCTGATTTAAGATTTGATTTACCACTTATAAATATTGGAGATATAGTAAAGAATACTGAATTTAAAGTCTTCAAATCGATTTTAGATAAAGGTGGTATGATTAAAGGTATAAATGGTAAGAATTGTGCCAATGAGTTATCTAGAAGAGAAATTGATGGATTAACCAATTTTGTTGCACAATTTGGAGCAAAAGGCCTTGCTTGGATAGCAATCAAAGAAGATGGAGTCAGTTCTACAATAGCTAAATTTCTTTCTGAAGAAGAATTAAATAATATTATTACTGCTATGAATGGAAAAGTCGGAGATTTATTGATGTGTGTTGCAGATAGTAAAGAAGTAACAAATAGTGCTCTTGGTGCTTTAAGAATTGAACTAGCTAAAAGACTCAACCTTATCGATGAAAATGAATTGAACTTTGTTTGGGTTGTAGATTTCCCATTATTTGAATATGATGCTGTAGAAAAACGTCATGTTGCTATCCATCATATGTTTACAGCACCTAGAGTTGATGATTTGGAAAAATTGGATACTAATCCAATAGATGTTCGAGCTCAGGCCTATGATTTAGTATTAAATGGTACTGAACTTGGTGGTGGAAGTATTAGAATTCATGATGCTGAAATGCAAAAGAAAATATTTGATTTAATTGGATTTAGTGATGAAGAAGCTGAAGAGCAATTCGGATTTCTTCTTGAAGCATTTTCATATGGTGCACCTCCGCATGGTGGAATAGCATTTGGTTTAGATCGTATTGTTATGTTAATGCAAAAATGTAGTAGTATAAGAGATGTTATTGCTTTTCCTAAAACACAAAGTGCAGCTGATTTAATGATGGGTGCACCTTCATTTGTTGCTGAAAAGCAAATGAAAGAATTATATATCAAAACAACTGGTATAAAGGATATTAAAAAATAAAATGGATTTATTTGATCAAAATCTTAAAGAACAAGAAAAAAGAAATGCTCCTTTAGCTGAAAGAATCCGACCATCCAAATTAGAAGATATTGTTGGTCAGGAACAGCTGTTAGCAAGAGGCAAGCCCCTATATGAAGCTATTATTAAAGATATAATTCCTTCTATGATTTTGTATGGTCCTCCAGGTTCAGGCAAAACAACTATTGCTAGAGTAATTGCCAATAGTTCTAGTTCTAATTTTGTTTCAATTAATGCTGTCATAGATGGTATTCCTAAAATAAAGGAAGTAATTGAAGAAGCTAGAAATAATTTAAAGTTGTATTCAAAGAGAACAATCTTGTTTATTGATGAAATTCATAGATTTAATAAAAATCAGCAAGATGCTTTATTACCTTTTTTAGAAAGCGGGTTGATTATTTTAATTGGTGCTACTACAGAAAATCCATTTGTAGAAATAAATAAAGCTTTAATATCAAGATTAATGTTATTTAAATTAAATCAGATTAAAAATGAAGATATTGAAGGTATTGTTGATAGAGCATTAAATGATAAAGTTAATGGTTATGGTAAATATTCTATAATATTTGACGATAAATTAAAATTAATAAAATTTTTAATACATATAAGTAATGGCGATTTGAGAAAAACTTTAAATGCATTAGAACAGTTAGTTAGTATAACTAAAATATCAGAAGATGGAAGTATTCATCTTGCATATGACAATGCACAGATGTTAATCAAAGAAAAAAGTTTACCTTATGATAAGGGTGGTTCTGAACATTATGATGTTATTTCTGCTTTTATAAAGAGTGTTAGAGGATCGGATGTGAATGCTACTCTTCATTATCTTGCTAGAATGATAGAAGGTGGAGAGGACCCAATGTTTATTGCAAGACGTTTAATAATTCTTGCTAGCGAAGATATTGGTCTGGCTGATTCAAATGCTCTAGTTATAGCAAATAGTGGAGCTCAGTCTTTATTGTTAATTGGAATGCCAGAGGGTAGGATTATTTTGGGTCATGTAGCTGTTTATTTAGCTAAGGCACCTAAGAGTAATAGTGCCTATTTAGGAATAAATGCTGCAATTTCTGATATAAAAAATGTTGAGATTGGATTTGTACCTGAACACTTATGTAATTACAATGATGGTTATATATATCCTCATAATTTTGAAGATAATGATTTTATTATTGAACAACAATATTTACCTAATAAAATTAAAGATAAAAAATACTATATAAAGAAGAAATTTGATAAATAGAAATAAATGGAGATATAAAATGATATTAACTAGTTGGAATGTTAATGGTTTAAGAGCAGCTTTAAAAAAAGGCTTTATGGATTTTCTTAATGAAAATAATCCTGATATTATCGCTATGCAGGAAACAAAAATGGAACAAGGTCAAGCTGTAATTGATTTACCAAATTTCGAAGAATTTTGGAACAGCGCTGATAAAAAAGGTTATTCAGGAACAGCTATTTTTACAAAACTAAAACCTATAAATAAAAGTTTAGACTTAGGAGTAGAAGAACATGACAAGGAGGGAAGGGTAATTACGCTAGAATACGAGAACTTCTTTTTTGTTAATGTTTATACTCCTAATTCTAAGGATAAACTCTCTAGGATAGATTATAGGGTCGAATGGGAAAATGCTTTTAGGAATTATGTTCTTAAGCTTGATAGTATTAAACCTGTAATTATATGTGGAGACCTAAATGTTGCTCATACGGAAATAGATTTAAAAAATCCTAAAGCTAATAGAAACAATGCTGGTTTTTCCGATCAAGAGCGAGATAAATTTACAGAATTGTTAGAATCTGGTTTTGTAGATAGTTTTAGATACGTATATCCTGACGCTATTGAGAAATATACTTGGTGGTCTTATAGGTTTAATGCTAGAACAAATAATGCCGGTTGGAGAATAGATTATTTTCTAGTTTCTGCTAGAATAAAGGATTCTATTAAAGATTTTATTATTCATGATAATGTTGTGGGAAGTGATCATTGTCCTGTGTCACTAATTATTGATATCTAAATAAGTAAGGATCGGTGAATTATGGAAAAAAATAAAACTCATTTTAAAGGCTTTGCCTTGGTTATATTAGCAACTTTGATCTATTCTGCACAGAGTGTTATTGCTCGATCTGTTTTAATAGCAGGGTTTAGTCCATTGGTATTATCTGCTATGAAATTAGTTTCTGGCTTTGTAACATTAAGTATTATGATAATTGTTTTAAGAAAAAAAATACATTTTGAGAAAAAAGATTTGCTGAAATGGTTAATTTTCGCTATATTTGGTGGTACTTTCTTTGCTTTAACTTTATCCTATTCATTTAATTTATTAGGTGCTAGCCAAGGGGTTATATATATGTATACAGCACCAGCATTTACAGTTATTATTGCTCATTTTTATTTAAAAGAAAAAATTACTAGAAATAAATTAATTGCAGTTCTGTTAGTTCTTACAGGAACAGTAGCAGTAGGAGCACAAGGAAGTAGCTTTGAGTTTAATTTTATTGGATTTTTATTTGGTATAGGTTCAGGTATAACTTATGGAATCTTTAGTGTGATGGGTAAAAAACTAAGTGCCACTTATGACAGTTGGAGCATGAATTTCTTTTATATATTGTTTGCTTCATTGGCTATATCTCCAGTTATGTTCACCTTTAATTGGGGACAATTACTTACTACTGACTTAAATCTATTATTATGGGTAATATTTTATGGTTTCATGATATACGGCCTCGGGAACTTCTTCTTTTTGAAAAGTATGAATTACCTAGAAGCGGGAGAAGTGATGATTTTTGCAAACACTGAACCAATATTAGCGGTAATTTTAGCTTCAATAATTTTAGCTGAACGTTTGATGCCATTACAAGTTGTAGGTTTTGTATTTATAGTAGTTGCAATATTTTTAATAGCTAAAGCAGATACTAAATATGTTAGTCTTGAAGGATAAGTAAAGAGCCTCAATGTAAATATAATTGAGGCCCGTATTAATTATTCTATTTAGTTTACATAATATATATTATCGGTTATTATAATTATTTTTCAAGTCATTAATATAATTAATCTTCTATTCTTATTTGTATTGCTGTAATATAATTTTCAACATCACTTTCTACAAACTGATCTACTATATTAAAGTTAATTGTTTCTTTTGCTAAGTTTAAGTTTTTGTATTTTTTATACATAATATTTATTGTATTTTCAATATTGCTATAAGGACCCTTGGTATCCACATAAAAATTTGCCACTTGGAATTACAGAACAAATTTCTGAAGATAGACCAATTCTTTTTTGTACTACTACTGCTTCTTCATAATTTGTTTCTATGAGATAAGCTCCAAAGGATTTAATATCATTTTTATAAATTGCTATTGTAGGATAAAAGTAAAATATATCTGATTTATATAATTGTTCTTCCGACCCTATAGGTATATATTTTCTATCGGGATAATTATTAATTATCCAATTATCAAATTTCACTTTAGGAAGTTCTTCTTCAATAAATGAAATTTTTCTTTGAATTATACAATCTATTCTCATTAAGTCATCCCATTTATCATGAAGGATTTTCGATTGTTCTTTGAATTTATCCAGAACGAAATCTACTTTTCTTGCTTTCATATAGGAATCTATATTACTTATAGAATAATCTAACCTTCTAAGGTATCTGATACTTGCTAATTCATATAATTGGTTAAATTGATAATATCTATAACCTGTGTCTTCATCTCTTTTTCTTGGTGAAAAAAGACCAATGGAATCATAATATCTTAATGTTTGTGTATTTATATCAAATAATTCACTTAATTCACCTATAGTAAAATAATCTTTAAACATATATTTATATACCATCACTTCCATAAATTATTCAAAATAATGGGCACGAGTTTTATTCCCGCACCCATTATAACATAAAACTTAGTTTAACTATCTGTAAGTATGCTTAAATAATATTATTTTACATAGTTTAATACATCTAATTCACCTGAACCTATTTTATCTTTTATTTCAGCCATTTTATCTTTTACCTCAGCTGGAACTTTAGTCTCTAGTATTGAGCTATAGGTAAAATCTATTATTCCTTGTTTAACTCCCATTAGTTCGAAACCAACTGTATAAGTACCTTTTTGTATGTTTTCTACAGTTTGAAATATAGCTTTAGACATATCTGCAGGAGCACAAGCAATTAATGTTTTATCAAATTTGTCATACTCAGCAAATATTGAAGCAATTGAGTATAAACCTTTTTCTTCAGCGCCTAAATATACACCTTGGCTAGCAGCATTAGCATTACCCATTAGTATATCAGCACCTTGATCAATAAATGTTAATGTTTGTTCTTTTGCTTTATTAACATCATCACTACCAAGTATAGCTGTTAATACTTTTACGTTTGGATTGATGTATTTTGCACCTGCTTCAAAACCTTTAATATCATTAGCAATTGGAGGAATATTTAATCCGCCAACTCCACCAACTATATTTGATTTGGTCATTAAAGCTGCAAAGGCACCTTTTAAAAATCCAGCTTGTTCATAAAAATTACTGACTGAACCAACATTTTTATTATTTGTTACATCAGAACTAGTAACAATGAATATTGTATCTGGATATTCCTCTCCTACTGCTAAAGCAGCATCAGAGAATTCAAATCCGTGACCAATTACAACATCATTACCATCTTTAGCATAATCTCTTAATATTCTTTCATAGTCTGCAGGTGTAGTATTCTCATTAACTGAAATTTTTGCACCTAATTCATCTTGAATCATAACTAATCCAGTGTATGCTACTTGGCTCCAACCACCATCTGTTTTAGCTCCAGGTAAAGCCATACCAACTTTTAGCATACTTTCTTCTTTTGTTGCAGTATTACAACCAACTAAGGCTATTGCCATAAATATAGCTAATACCAATACTAATAATTTTTTCATCATACTTGTCCTCCTAAATAATATTTTATTTTTGATAAAGTTTATCAATGTTTAGGAAATGCATCACTTTTACTACGTAGTACATGGTCACAAACTCTTTCTCCTTTTATTGATAATTCTTTTTCATTTACTCCTGTTAGCACCCCTCCTTTATAAACTATATTACCGTTAACCATAGTTAACCAAACTGTTCCTGTTACACCTGTTCTTGCTAATAAGTTTTTTGGATCATGTAAACTACCAGTTAATTCCAAGGCTTCAGTATCAATCATAAATAAGTCTGCGCCTTTACCCTTTTCTAGTGAACCAAGCTTATCTCTACCTAGAGTTTTAGCACCGTTTATTGTAGCAATTTTAAGTAATTCATATGGTGATAAAGAACCACCTCTATCTTTACTGTTATAAGCTTGCATAAGAAAGGCCATACGTAGTGAATCAAGTAAATTCGAGCTATCATTTGTTGCAGATCCATCACAACCAAGACTTATTAATACATTTTCTTTTTGCATGCTTTTCATATCTAATATTGGATGACCTCCCAGAACAGCAGGAGCTGGACAATGAGATATTCCAGTATTATATTTCCCCATAGTCTTATATTCATCTGGTGTTAATTCCCAGCCATGAGCATACCAAACATCATTTCCAATAAATCCTATATCTTCACACCAGTCCAAGGTTCTTTTACCCCATCGTTCTAGCATTATATCATTTTCTCCTTCTCCTAAATGTGTATGGAGTCGAACATTTTTTGCTCTTGCTAATTCTATCGATTTAACAAAAGTTTCTTTATAACTATTTATTGGTTGACAAGGAGCTATAACTATTTGTTGCATAGATAAAGGACTAGAATCATGAAACTTATCAATTAGTCTTTCACAATCAAACAGAAATTCATCGGTAGTTTCTAACATTTCATCTGGAATAGTGCTTCCTTCAGATTGAGGTAAAGTATTAGTACCACGTCCTGCATGATATCTAATCCCCAATTTTTTAGCCGCTTCCATTTGTCGGTCTACTAATAGTTTCCCAGAATTTTTCGTATAACAATATTGATGATCAAAGGCTGTCGTACACCCGTGTTTTAATAAATCACCCATAGCGGTTAAAGATGAATAATAAATTACCTCTTCATCAACTAACTTAAATATTTTATATACTTCTTTTAACCAGTCAACTACAGATAAGTTAACATAGTCTACTTTTATTAAATTTCTGACAAAAGTTTGGAAAAAATGATGATGAGTATTAATTAGTCCAGGATAAACAAATTTTCCTTTGGCATCTAATACCTCTGTATCAGGATAATTCAAGGATTGTCCGATTTCAACTATCTCGCCATTATTTATAAGAATATCTGAATCCCAGAATACTTCATCACTTTGGTTACAACTCACTATCGCTTTAGCATTCTTAATTAAGATTTTTTTCATTTTGATAACCCCCATCTCTAAGATATTTTCATCATATACCTTATAGTTACTATAAGGTCAAGCATTTTATTATTATAATAATAAGAAAGAACACTTTATAAATGTTCTTTCTTATTTTTGATTAAAATTAGACTAATTAATAAAATCACAGATACAGAACTTAATAATATAATAATCTTAAAATTCGACTTTGATAAAATTTTAATTTCTTCCTTGTTTTCTATTTTATATTTAAGATGAACATTTCCACTTTTAATAGCTAACTTGCCTTTATAAATTACATCAATATTATAATTTTTGATTACTTTTTTATTATCTGTCGATTTATTAACCCTATAATATGGTAGTTTACAAATATATTTTTTATTATTAGATGTGAAATCAATTTTATCACTTAACATGTACCATTCATAACCTTTATAATTTACTGTTTTTGGTATGTTTATAAGATCTGCTTCATCAAGGTTATAATATATTTTTTCAAAAGATACTAAACTATCCTGCCATGTGAATAAATTTTCATATATGGGGGTTACAATAGTATTCGTTTTATATAATAATGTATTTTCATTAGATACAATATTATAGGGGATTTTTGTATAATCAATAGTTTTAAGATTATTGTATTTTACTATTTTTCTAATATCTTTGAATTCTGTTTTTATATTGTCATAATTAATGTCAACTAATTTGTAATCATCATATTTATTATTAAGTTTATTATCTACTTTAATTATATTAACAACATCAAATTGGGAAAAATCATTCCAAGGAATTTCTTTTTCGATATATTTATCCTCATTAACGATTATTTTTTTATACACGATATAGTATCGACTTATTCCAGTTCCTAAAAAAATAAAAACTAATAATGTGAAAATAATTATATAGATTTTATTTTTCATTAAAACCTCCATTTATATAACATTAAATTACCAACTGAAAATAATATTAATCCAATAAAAATAATTTCTGATAATCCAGTTTTTGGCAGAGAACCATTTGTTAATAATAATTCTTTACTAAATGTTCCTGTATCCCATTCATCCCCATTTAGGATGGTATTACCTTCATATTCTCCTTCTACTTCCACTCTACTGGAATAGTAGAGCTTTTCTCTTTTTCCTGAAAAGTATTTATCACTTAATTTATTGAAATCATTGCTACTACCATATATATAGATAGGTTCTTGTTGTTTAAACCCAGGGTTTACTTCATCCTTAAACTTAAGGTGAATGTTTTCTATAATTTCATCATCATTTAAAGAATTGTTTTTATATAAGTCTGTGATTGTTATAGTACTATTTTCATCTGTCCTAAAATTGCCAGCTACTAATACTTCATTATTTATATTGGTATCTATCAACAAATCATAAAATTGATTAGATTTTTGTAAAGTAGTAAATTCACCACTATTAAAATTATCTATATTTATGGGTTCATCAAAAACAATTTTATAACTTCGTAAGTCATCACACTTAAATTTATTCCTCTTTTCACCATCAAAGTCATTACCTAATAAATATTCTTTTTCCTTATCTTTTATATAAATACTATATTTACCTCCCCCAAATTCTGGTGTGGTAAATTCACTTCCAGAGGAAGTTGGAACTAATTTGATTATTACTTCTTTAATATCATTGCTCTTTATTAAAATTTCATCATTAATATCATTGGTAAAAACACCTTGGACATTTTTAGTTTGTTGCTCATAATTTGTAGACAATAGGTAATCTGGGTAATCGGTGTAATTTTTTTTCACTTCATTAATTTTACCTAAATTATCTTTATAAAAAATCTGATATGCAGCTGCATCTGTGAATTTTCCTATTTCAATTTTTTTATCAACGTTAACATATTCATTTGGTACTGAAAAATTTATTGAAAAATTTTTCAGTTCTGTATTTGAACAATTAACAGCTCCAAAAACTTCGTATTTCAAGGGTTGATTACTTGCTGCTTGTTTATATCCTTTTAGCTGTATAAATGTCTCTAAAAGCAAATTTTGACGATTATAAACTGTCTTATAATAAGTAATTCCATAGTCAATCACATCAATAGACTCAATTGAAGTATTTTGAGATGAATATCCTATTGGTGAAAGTATTTCACAAAAGTAATAGGTACCAAGTTCACTAATATTTGGTATTCTAATTACTCCTTGATTATTTGTTGTATAAATTCCTAATAAATTTGAATTATCATCAGAATCTTCTGGTTTCTCACTCCAGATTTTAAATTTGGCACCAGGTAATATCTCATTAGTGTTAATATCTTTTTTAACTAATTCAATATTGGATATGTTCTGATCTAAAGCAAATTCAAATGATGTCTTAATAATTTTATCTATTGAAATTAAGCCAACATAACTTTGTCTAGTTGAACTAATGGCTTTAATGAAAACAATATCTTTATTAGCATAACTATTAACTTGGAATTTTAAATTTATTGGTTCATATGTTTCTGATTTTGGTAAAGAAATATAAAATAATTCTTCTGGGAGAATTTCTTTAGGATAATTCAAGCCTGTACTAATATTCCCAATACAACTTAAACTTATTGGGCCTTGAATGTTTATACATTCAATTTTAAAGGCTTTCCCAACTCTTGTTTTATCTCCAGGAATTTCAATGTTATTGAGAGATAAAGGTTTTATAGTAATTTTTGAATATTCACTTTTAAAAGGTTGAAGTTTAGCTTTCACAATTAATTTTCTACATTCAAGTTTACCTAATGAAGATCCTTGTTGAATATCAATATAATCTTCAGCTGTTCTACCCTTTGTTAAATTTTTGTATTCCATACTTAGACATCTTAAAGCCATTGCAGTTATACACTGGTTCTCACTTATACTAAAATTGCTATTATTAATATTAGGATATCCAAATAGGGCTGCGGACTTTAAAACACCCTCTTGTTCTTCATTAAATGTACTTAAGCTATCAGTAACTAAACCTTCATGTATTGAGTTCTCAGAACCGATTTTATCAGGTTCAACACAATAAATATAATCATTATGTTCAGTTATGTGATTAAATAAATTATGTTCGTAAAATAAATTAGGTAATTCATTAGAACCAGTAATCTTTACTCTATCGCCATAACTCAAGGCAAATATAAGTTGACTCGTACTAAACATAATCAAAAATACCAGAAATAATAATATTAGACTTTTGTTTTTATTCATTAATACCTCCAAAAATAAGATATTAAATTATACGATTTAAGAGAGAAAATAATTTGTATTTTATGATATATTTACACTTCTTAATAAAACTTGAATTTATAAAATATTCTTGGTAGACTTATTAATAGTTTGAAATATTAGGAGAAAATATGACAATTATAAAAAAAATTATTTTAAATTTCATTTTACCTTTAGGTATCCTATTTGCTTTTCAATTTTTAGGTAATATGTTGAACAAATATTTCATTACTTTTATGCCTGGACCAGTTATTGGCATGTTACTTTTACTATTAGCATTGTCTTTCAATATAATTCCATTTAGAATTATTGAGAAATTTTCCTTATTCCTGGTTAAACATATAAGTTTTTTTCTTATACCAACTAGTGTATCCTTAATAATAATATTACCCCAAATAGAAAACTATTTTATTAGAATAATGGTTATGTTAATACTTTCGCTTACAAGTGTTTTAATTATTTCTGGTAGTTTTGCAAGTTGGTATAGCAGGAAAACAATTAAAGGTGATCCTGATGAATAATTTATATGTTGTTTTAAGTATCTTTATTACAATTGCTATCTATTTTATATTTTTAAAGATTTACAACATAAAAAAGAATATATTGTTACATCCTAATATTGCTACCACCATAATATTAATTATCCTTTTATATATTACTAAAATTCCATATGAAAGTTATAATATAGGTGGTAAATATATAACTTCTTTCTTGGGTCTATGCATTGTAGTTCTAGCAATTCCAATGTATCAAACTTTACAATTATTAAAAGAAAATTTTAAATTAATAGTTCTTACTAGTCTAGTTAGTATATATACATCATTTTTTTCTATGATTATATTTGCTAAAATACTTTCTGTACCAAAATTTTTAGTTTATAGTCTGATCCCTAAGTCAATTACTTCAGCTATGGCTATAGAAGCCAGTAGATTTACAAATGGTAATGAATCA
This sequence comes from Bacillota bacterium, assembly GCA_024635955.1. Lineage (GTDB taxonomy): Bacteria > Bacillota > TC1 > TC1 > TC1 > WTXA01. The sequence continues at coordinate 9,037 of JAGXHX010000014.1, read as the reverse complement.
ATTGCAATACTAGGTGTCATGGTTTCAGGAATTTTAGGTGCAATCATAGGTAGATTTATCTTAGATTTAATAAGAATAAGAAATCCAATAGCAAGAGGTTGTGCCTTTGGTATGAGTGCCCATGTTCTTGGAACAACACAAGCACTCGAAGAAGGAGCAATTACTGGTTCATTTAGTGCAATTAGTATTCCAGTAACAGGAGTATTAACAATAATTAATCTTCCTCTATTCACTAAATTAATAGGATATATACTAAAATAAAAGTAGTAAGAAAAATCTTACTACTTTTTAAATACTTCTTTTATTAAGAACTTTTTATAGCATAGCTTCAATAGCTTCTACAGCTTTATCTATAGCTATTTTCGAATAATAGAAACTGGTTGTTCCTTGTAAATAAGCTATATAAGGGACTCTGATAGGTGCATCAGCTGATAATTCTAATGAACTCCCTGATATAAAAGAACCAGAAGCCATTATAACCTGACAATCATATCCGGGCATATCCCAAGGATATGGAAATGCCAAACTATCAATTGGAGAATACTCCTGTATAACTTGAATAAATTTTATTAACTTTTCTTTATCTTTAAAAGTAATACTTTGGATGATATCAGTCCTTTTATCACCAATTGCAGGTGAAATTTCATAACCAAGTTTAGTAAACAATAAAGCAGTATAATAACAAGTTGTTAAACATTCTGATACTATCATCGGTGCAAGAAATATACCTTGAAACATTAGACGTAAATCTGTTGAACTTTCACATCCAATTTCTTTCCCAATACCTGGAACAGTAAATTCATTACTAACTTTTTCAATTAATAATTTTTTACCTACAATATATCCACCTGATACAGCAATAGTTCCTCCTGGGTTTTTTATTAATGATCCTGCAATAATATCTACTCCAACTTCTAGAGGTTCTTTCATCTCCACAAATTCACCATAACAATTATCTACAAAAATTATTGTATTAGGATAATTTTTTTTAATAATTTTAGAAACTTCTTCTATCTCGTCAATAGTAATTGAATTTCTAGTAGAATAGCCTCTTGATCTTTGTATAATTACCAACTTATACTTGCTAAACTGTTTGTCTTTTATATTGTCTATATTAATTCTACCATCATCATTTAGCTCTACTTTATCATAAGTAATATTAAGTTTATTAATTAAACCATTTTCATCATGAATTGATTTTTCCAAAGTATCGTATAACTCCCCAGTTAAAGAAACTATACTCTCACCATAATTAAGCAAAGCTCTAAAAACAGTGTAAATTGTATGTGTTCCAGAAGCGAAATTACTTGAAACTAATGCATCTTCCCCTTTAAATATATTTGCGTATAAAGAATTTAATTTTTTACGTCCATAATCATTATATCCATAACCTGTTGACCCAGTAAAAGCTTCTGTAGAAATATTACATTCCTTAAATGCCTCTAAAACTTTTTTATGGTTATGAGCTGAGATAATAGAGTATTGCTCTTTATAATTATTTAATTGTGCGGTTGTTTCTAATAGCACATTTTTCATTAAGATTTTTTACTCCTATTAATGGCGCTTATGATTGCTTTTATTGGAGCTGATGTTATATTTGGTGATATACCTACTCCAAAAAATCTTTTGTTTGTTTTCAAATCTTCTAATTGAACATAAGTTATGGCTTGAGATTTATCCCCTTCTTCCCTAGCATGTTCATCATAAGAAGTAACAGTGTATTTCCCAATATTACATAGCTCGATAGCATTTAAAAAAGCAGATACAGGACCATTACCTTTACCTGAAATTTTTTTCTCTTCACCAAAAATTCTAATTTCACCTTCCAAAGTTACAACTGAATTAGAATCTTCATTGGTTGAATCTTCGTTAACTTTATATTTAATTAATTCTAAAACTCCATTTACATTTATATAATTATCTTCAAATAGTTTAGTACATCGTCTTTCTTTAATTCTATTCCTTTATCATCAGTGTCTTTTTGCACTATTTTAGCTACCTCAGGATGCATATTTTTAGGTAATTTAAATCCATATTCTTTTTCTAATACAAAAGCTACTCCACCTTTACCAGATTGACTGTTTATTCTAATAACTGCTTCATATTTACGTCCAACATCACTAGGATCAATTGGCAGATATGGAACTTCCCATATTTCAACATTATTATCTGCTTTATATTTCAAGCCTTTGTTAATTGCATCTTGATGAGAACCACTAAAGGCAGTATGAACTAAATCTCCTACATAAGGATGTCTAGGATGTATAGGTAATTGAGTTACTTTTTGAAAAACTTCTTTTATCTCTTCTACATCATAAAAATCTAGTTCTGGATCTATACCTTGAGAATAAAGATTTAAAGCGACAGATAAAATATCTGTATTACCAGTCCTCTCTCCATTACCAAACATAGTCCCTTCAACTCTATCAGCTCCGGCAAGTAGTCCAAGTTCAGTTGCAGCAATACCAGTACCTCTATCATTATGAGCATGTAAGCTGATTTGTATGAATTTTCTGTATTTTACGTGATTGCAAAACCATTCAATTTGGTCAGCATATATATTGGGAGTACTCATTTCCACTGTTGAAGGTAAATTAATAATTGCTGGATTATCTTTTGTAGGTTGCCAAACATCTAAGACTACATTAGATACCTCAACAGCATAATCTACTTCTGTTCCAGTAAAACTTTCTGGTGAGTATTCAAGCATAACATGCATGCCTTCTTTTCTTGCCTCTTCAGCAAATCTTTTGACTATAGTAGTACCTTCTGTTGCGATTTTCTTTATTTCATCTTTATTTTTATTAAATACAACTCTTCTTTGAAGTTCAGAAGTAGAGTTATAAATATGAACAATAGAATTTTTCACACCATTTAAAGCTTCAAAAGTTCTTTCAATAAGGTGTTCTCTTGCTTGGGTCAATACCTGTATAGTAACATCGTCAGGTATTAATTTATCATTTACTAATTTTCTTAAAAAATTAAATTCAGTTTCTGATGCTGAAGGAAAGCCAACTTCTATAGTTTTAAAACCAATTTTCAACAACATTTTATATAATAAAAGTTTTTCTTCTATGCCCATTGGAATAGGTAAAGCTTGATTGCCGTCTCTTAGGTCAACACTACACCAAATAGGTGCTTTGGTTGTTACTTTTTCAGGCCAAGTTCTTTCTTTAAAGTCAAATTTTGGATAAGACTTATATTTTTTATAATTCATAGCCATGTTAAATATATCTCCTTTCAAATAAAAAAATCTTCCACCTCTATAATAGAGACGAAAGAATCGTTGTACCACTCTAATTCATATAATAAGCACTCAAATTCTATAACGGGAACTCCCGGAAAATCCTAAATATACTTCAGAAATTCTATTCTGAGGTGAGTTCCTTAAAAGTTTCATATTATTTTCCACCAAACAATAACTCTCTATAAATCTACTAAATAAGTACTAGTCCTCTTCATCATATTTCAATTTGAATTCTAACATTATTCAAGGACAATTTCAAGCATTTAGATTTAAATTTTTTTACTTATAATCCTGAATATATCTCTGCTTTTACCTAAAAATAATTTTTTTGACCATAATGTACCGAAAACATTAATCTCTGTAGGTGTGAGATCAACACAAGTTTCTATTTCTAAATTTGCCTTCAAATATATATCTTTCAAATCAGAAAGTAAATAATCTGAACTGAGTATAGGTAATTGTCTCTTTTGTATCTCTGCAGGCTCATGGAGAGAACTATAAGCAAATGTAAAATTGAATTCAGCATCTGACTTTCCTAATGAAGATATCTTGTTTAGTATTTCAGGCATATCTTTTACTATACCTTCTAACAAGCTTCCCCATGGGAAATTAATATATACTTTATCAGCTAAATTATTTAAATCATCATTAATATTCTCAATTGAAGAAATTACATAAATTATATTTTTAATTTTATGTTTTTGTATTTTTTTACTATATTCGAACAGATTACTAGCAGTTGGATCAATACCTATAAAGAATGTATCTGGATTTTTCAAGGCTAAATCATAAACTAATTTCCCATTACCAGTACCTAAATCGATATTTATAATCTTATATTGTTCAAATAGTTTATTTAAATTATTAGATTCTATAATTTTTTTATTAATTAAAATTCTTAACAATAAATTTATCTCCTTCCATAAAAAGCTCTTCTATAATCATTTTTTTGTCATAACTTCTATTCAATTTAAAAATATCTAATAATTTATCAACTAGATATAAGGACAAGGTGAATTTATCTTTACTATTTATATTCTTTAACTCCCCATTGTAGAAAAAATCTATATCATATAAAAGTATATTTAATAAATTATTATAATATTCATTTTTTAATAAACCATTATTTAAATTTTTTAAAACATCATATTTTAAATGGTATAAATCAGACATTGATAAATATTCTTCTACACTACTTTCATTTAAATAATCTGTTAATTTAATAGAAGTAATATCAGTTAAACCTGTACAAAAAGGGGCTTGTTGTAATAAAAATTTTCCACTTATCCGAGCCAAGGGGAATAGCCTACAACTTAAAGGTCTATTAACATGAATGGTACACAATTTATCAATATTAAATTTACATAAACCAGTTCTCGCACTTTTTAATATCGGTCTAAATAAACCAGTTTCTCTATCTTCAAGAAAAAGAATAAATTCATCTATGATTTCGGTTGTTGTAACATTCAAATTTTCAGATATTTTCAAGATATCATAGGGATTTAAAAATATTTCCATATTTTGACAACAACAGGCTGTCATATGACAATTAAAATTAAATTTATTTGCTACTTCATACAATTGAAAACTCCTTACATTTTTTATATGATGACGGGGATTAGATTTGTTAATTTTAAAACGCCAATTTCATCTGATGCCATATATGCTAATATTTCAACACCATTTGAATTTGCTTCTTTTAGTTTATTTGCAAATTTTGGATCGTTTTCTATGTTTGCTTTAAATATTTTTCCCAAGGGATGTTGTGCTACAAAAATAATTATGGCACGTTTACCTTCTTTTTTTAATTTAATTAAATGATCTAGATGTTTTACCCCTCGTATTGTAGGTGCATCAGGGAATTGTAAGTAATCATCTTTTATTAATGTTACAGATTTAACTTCAATATATATTTCAACACAATCGCTAATACAAAATATATCCATTCTAGTACCGGGCATACTGTATTCTCTTATAATCTTTTCAGGTTTATGTATAGAAGAAATCTCATTAGCTATTAGGCTATTATATACAGCTTCATTAGCAGAAACTGAAATTAAATTAACCCAAACACCTTTATTATCAACAAAATTTAATGTGTAGTTTGTTTTTCTATTAGGATTATCACTTTTTTTTAATAGAACTTTGACACCTGGTATTAATAATTCCTGGCAACGACCTGTATTAGCTACATGGACCTTTTTAAATTCATTGCCTACCATGACTTCTGCAATAAATCTATTGTTTCTATTTAAAAAAACACCTTCAATTAAACTATTTTTCATGAATTAAGTTTTCATATTTAGCAAAAGGAAATTCATTGCCTAATGACATTTGAATAATATAATTAGTTAGCTCATCAAATGTAATTCCAATATAGGCTGCTGCATCAGGTAAAAGACTCATTTCTGTGAAACCAGGTATTGTATTGATATCTATTAAATAAATTTCATTTCCTTTTACCATAAAATCAGCTCTGGCAAAACCTTTGCAGCCTAATATTTCATAAATTTTCACAGCTAAATCTTTAGCTCTGTTTCTTATAGTATCAGGTAATCTAGCAGGTATTATATGTTCACACATGCCTTTAGTATATTTAGTATCATAATCATAATATCCTGTTACGGTTGTTATTTCTAGTGTTGGAAGAGGAAAAGCTTTTTCATTTCCAAGTAGACCAACAGTTATTTCATCGCTAGGTGTAATCATTTTTTCTATCATAAGTTGATTTTCTAATTTAAATCCATCTAGAAAAGCATCTTTTAATTGGTTTTCAAATGATATTTCAGTTTTATTTATAAAATATATACCTAATGTTGAACCTTGAGAGGGAGCTTTTACTATAACAGGAAAACCAAAGGAATTTTCTATTTTATGAATAATTGATTTTATATCAATTTCCTTGTAATCTTTTTTCTTTATTGTAAAAAAATCTGGAACTGGGATATTATGTGCTTTCATTATTGTTTGAGTATATATTTTATTTATGCATAATGAACTAGCTAAGACTTTACTACCTGTATATGGAATATTCAATTGTTCAAGGAAACCTTGAATAGAACCATCTTCCCCACCAAGTCCATGTAGTGCAATGAAAACTGAATCTGGTTTCAGACTTTTTAACTTTAAATATAAATCATCGTATTTAGGATCTATTTTATCTACTTCATGACCATTTCTTAATAAACTTTTATATATAGCATTACCACTTTTGAGTGATATTTCTCTTTCAGTTGAAGTACCTCCAAGAATAACTGCTAATTTCATTATATGCTCCAATCTTGATTAATGACATTCATAAATATCATTTCCATTTAAATCATTGACTATTATAACGGGAAAATCTTCAACCACTAACTTGAATATTGCTTCTGGACCAAGTTCAGGAAATGCAACTAAAGAAATACTTTTAATCTTTGAGGCCATAAGAGCACCGGCACCTCCAAGAGCTGCGCAATATATTGCATCATTTTCTAAAAGAGCTGTTTTCACTAAAGAGTTTCTTGAACCTTTGCCTATAAGGATAGATGCTCCTTTTTTTAAAATATCAGGAGTATATTTATCCATTCTGTAACTTGTAGTTGGACCAATTGATCCAACTACTTCACCAGGTTTTGTTGGTGAAGGTCCTGCATAATAAATCACAGATCCTTTTAGTTCAAAAGGTAAAGTTTCATTGTTTTTAATCATATCAATTAATAATTTATGAGCTGAGTCTCTAGCTGTATATATAGTTCCTGTAATATATAACTCTTCCCCAGATTTTAATTTTTTTAATTCATTTTTATCAATTGGTGTATATAATTTCATTTTATCTCCTAAAAAATAATTTCTTTATGTCGTATAACATGACAATTAATATTTACAGCAACAGGTAATGAAGCGATATGACAAGGTTCCATCAAAATAGCTACATCAAAAACACTAGTCTTCCCACCGAATCCCTGTGGGCCAATATTTAATCCATTTAATTTATTTTTTAAATCCAGTTCTATAACTCTAATATTTGAATCTTCAGGAATGTCAAAAAGATTCTTTATTAGTGCCTTCTTAGCCAACAGTGCTACACCTTCAAAATTGCTGCCTATTCCCACTCCAACTGTAATTGGGGGACATGGATTAGACCCAGCATTTTTAACAGTCTCTAAGACGAATTTTTCAATCCCTTCAATTCCATCACTTGGAGCCATCATCTTAATTGCTGACATATTTTCGCTACCAGCTCCCTTAGCTAAAACTATGATTTTTAAAGAGTCTCCTTCTACTAATTTTGTATGTATAATAGGAGGTAAATTATTTCCTGTATTTTTCCTTGATATTGGATTATCAACAATTGATTTTCTTAAATATCCTTCTTTATAACCCAATCTGACACCTTCATAGATAGCATCATAAATAAATCCACCATCAATCACAATATCCGTTCCCATTTCTAAAAACAAAACTGCAGTACCAGTATCCTGACATATCGGAATTATTTTTTTTTTAGCAATAAGTGCATTTTCTTTTAAACTTTCTAAAACTTTTTTGCTCAATTCATTATCTTCGTCATTTATTGCAAGATTATATTTATTTAATAGTTCAGGACTTGCTATACAATTAATTTCAATCACACTATCTTTAATACTATTAATAATATTATTATAACTAATTCTCCTCATAGTATTCCTTTCAATAAATATGGAGGTTTAGATTACTCTAAACCTCCACAAGTCACAAACTTATTCTTCATTTTTATTGTTTCGGTTCAATATATCGCCTAAGGTAACATTTTTTGTATCATCATCATAAACCATTTTATCTTCTACCATAGGTTCATTTTTTTCAACTGGTGCTTCAAGTGATTTTTTTGATAATGAAACTTTTTTATTGGCTTCATCAATATCTAAAATTTCAACATCAATCTCGTCACCAACTTTTAATACATCACTCACTTTTGCAATCTTTTCATTTGAAATTTCAGATATATGCAATAAACCTTCAACAAATTTGCTTATATTTACAAACGCACCATAATCAACAACACTTGTAACAGTCCCTTTAATTATGTGTCCAACTTTATGATTTTTAATAAAAGTCTGCCAAGGGTCTTCTTCTAAAGCTTTAAGACTTAAACTTATTTTATTTTTATCTTTATCTATACCAATAATTTTCACGTTGATTTTATCACCAACTGCTAACATGTTTTTAAGATTATCTCTTTTATTCCAAGATAATTCTGAGACATGTAGTAACCCATCTAAATAACCTAAATTGACGAAAGCTCCAAAATCAGCAAGCATTTTAACTTCACCTGTTACAACTTTGCCAACTTCAATAGTTTCCCAGAAGTCTTTTGAACTTGCTTCTCTTTCTTCAGAAAGAATTACTTTTTGTGAAAGAACAATTTTAGGTAGACGTTTTTTTAAATCAAGATCTATAATTCTAACACGAATTTTTTTACCTAAATATTTATCAAGATTCTTTGCATAACCATTAAGTAAGATTTGAGAAGCAGGTAAAAATCCTTCAACATCTCCAATTTTTACTATTAATCCTGATTTAACTATACTTGAAACAATACCTTCAAATTCTTCTTTGTTTTCAAATTTTGATGGTAATGTTTTGAGAGCTTCTCTTTGAGCTTCCCTATTTTTTCTATCTAATAATTTCCTTTTTGATAATACAGGAAAACCGACAGAATTAGATTTTTGAAGTAATACAGCAGTAATTTTATCTCCTACATTAGGAAGTGTTTCATTGGTATATTCTTCAACAGGTAAAATACCTTCAGCTTTTAAACCAATATCT
>JAGXHX010000013.1 GCA_024635955.1 Bacillota bacterium | reverse complement strand
TATAAGGGCTCTAGCAATATCACTTCTTCTTTTTTGTCCACCTGATAATTTCCCATATGGACGATCAAGAAAATCTGTAACGCCACATACTTCAGCTGCTTTTTTAATGGCTAACGTCAAATCCTTTTTAGCTAAATTATAAAAACTTCCTCTTACAGTTAGATTTTCTCTAACAGTTAAGTAACTATCTAAAAGACTATCTTGAAATACCACGCCTATAAGATTCCTAATATTTTCATCATCAATCCCAACAATATTTCCTTTTATTGTAACTTGACCAGAATCTTGTTTTAACAAAGTGCTGATTATATCAATAGTTGTTGATTTGCCAGCACCATTAGGTCCAATAAATGCAAATAGTTTGCCACTTTCAACAGTAAAACTAATATTTTTTACGGCTTCAATTTTACCATAAGATTTTTTCAAATTTTCGACTGAAATAATATTATGCATCCAACCACGTCCTTTTATAATATTTATTATTTTATTATAATTAATTACCAATATTATATCACTTTATAAAACCTATAATAATTTTTTCTTTTAACTATTGAATGCAACATATATTTGTGCTATTATTTTATACAAATACTGGGTAATAACAGTTCCTAAATTTTAGGTTACTGTTTATTATATCCCTCAACTGAAAATCGCCCCAAAAAAATAAAAGCCTTTATTAGAGGGCTTTTATTTTTTTATTAATTTAATTCTCTAATTAATAATCTTATCTTTTTATCTATTTCCATTATTACTTTTTTAAATTCTTCATCACTTTTACCAGATGGATCTTCCAAACCCCAATCCTCCCTATAATCACAAGGTAGATAGGGACATTGTACATTACAACCCATTGTAACCACAACATCTACTCTCGGAATATCTTCTAAGAGTTTTGAATATTGGTCTTTTTCCATATCTACGTTGTAAATTCCCTTCATCAATCTTACAGCATCCTGATTTATTTGATTTTTTATTTCTGTTCCTGCTGAATAACATTCAAAAACATCTTTACCTAATAATTTACCTAAGGCTTCAGCAATTTGCGAACGGCAAGAATTATGTACACATATGAAGGCAACTTTCTTTTTCACATTACTCATTTTTATCAAACATCCCTTTTGTTTTATTTATAAATGCTACTAACAACAACATAACTGGTACTTCTGTCAGGACACCAACAGTAGTTACTAATACAACTGGAGAATTCACTCCAAATAAAGTAATCGCAACGGCTACAGATAATTCAAAAAAATCAGAGGCCCCAATTAAACCTGCAGGAGCAGCTATATTATGTGGCATTTTTGCTTTCCAACTAACAAAATAAGCAAATAAAAATGTTATTATATTTTGTAAAATCAGTGGCACTCCTATCATAGCAACATGCCATGGATTATTTAATATTGCTTTTCCTTGAAAAGAAAATATTATTATTAATGTTAACAATAACCCTATAATAGTAATGTTATCAAATTTTGGTATAAATTTATTATTAAAATATTCAAAGCCTTTTTTATCAATCATAAATTTTCTAGTTAAGGCTCCTGCAGTCAGTGGAATGACTACAAAAAGAATAATAGAAATAAACAAGGTATCCCAAGGAACAAAAATTTTATTTATCCCCAATAAAAAAGTAACAATTGGTACAAAAAACACTAAAACTAAAAGATCATTTACCGCTACTTGAACCAACGTATACGCTGGATTACCTTTAGTTAAATTACTCCAAACAAAGACCATGGCTGTACAAGGTGCTGCACCTAACAATACTGCGCCTGCCACATATAATCTGCCAAGATCTGGAGTTATGAAATTTTTAAATACAACTAAGAAAAATAAAGAAGCTAAACCAAACATTAAAAATGGTTTTATCAACCAACTTGTGCCACAAGAAATTAATAAACCCTTCGGATTTTTTCTAACATTCTTTACTGATTTAAAATCTATCTTTAACATCATAGGATAAATCATCAACCAAATCAAAACAGCTATTGGCAATGAAATTTCGGCATAAGTAAATTTCCCCAAGAAATTAGGTATAAAGCCTAAATATTGTCCAATAAGAATGCCTAATAACATGCAACCTAAAACCCATATAGTTAAATATTTTTCAAAAAAACTAATACCTTTATTTTCGCCCATTATTTTTCTCCTCATTTTTAGTTTTTATATTTAAATTATCTTTACAAATACAATCATCTTTATCATTAATTATATATCTAATAAAGGCAACCATTTCATCAACTTGTTCCCTTTTAAGAGTATATCTCATCCAAGCTCCTTCTCGATTTGCTTTTACAATTCCAGCATCTGTTAATATTTTCATATGATAACTTAAAGTAGATTGAGATAATTCAAACTTTTCAAGAATTTCATTTGCGCACATTCTCCCACAAGACAGCATATCAATTATTTTCAGTCTTGTTTCATCAGATATGGCTTTAATCATTGGCATAAATTCATTATAATTATATATCATATTTGATCTCCTCATATGAACATATCGATAATTTTCAATGTTATCTATTTTTTTCGATATCCCAATATAATTTTAACAAATTTTTGATAAATTCTCAATAAAAAAGCACCAGTTTTCTACTGGTGCTTCAAATTTAATTATAAACATGTAACTTATAAAATTATAACTTTATTACCTTCATCAACAAGCTGTTCAACTGAACTATACATATTGGTTATTAACCCAATTTTCAATTCTTCTTTAAGCTTATAGAAATCCAAGCATGTTCCACAACTATAAATAACTGAACCTTTAACTTCAAAAGCTTTTAAAATCTCTACTGCTTCTAAGTTCTTTGTACTAAGTTCAACGCCACTATTCATTAAAATAATTGATTTAACTTTTTTGTCACTTTCTAATAGACTGACTAGAAAACTTTTCATCAAGATATTACCTAATTTAGAATCTCCTTCGCCAAAAAGACTCGATTTTATCAAAACCACAACAGTATTTTCAGAACTAGAATCATCTTTTTTCCCATCTTTTTTTAAAAATAATTCTATACCATTATCATTTTCTACTATAGTAACCTTACATCCAGAATTTAAACCAAAGCGCTTAACATTATCTTTTGCAACTTCATTATCAACTAATATTGAAGCTTCAATTTCTTCTTCCATTGCTTTTTTTATTAAAATAACAGGTCTTGGACATTCTAACCCTCTTCCATCTATTTGTTTCATAAAAACCTCCACTTAAATTCACTCATATTAAAAAAACTTATCCTTACTCATTATATAGTAATTTTAAGCTAATATAAACAAAAACCATATGTCCATAAACATATTTTATGTTATACCAGAAAAGATAAATTATATAAACAAAATGACACTAATAATAAGTAGAGTAATTAATATTAATTTTGTATAATGTAAGAAGCGAATTAATTAATGAGGTGTTATAAATGCAATTTTTAATCCTACTTTCAATTTTAGGTGTTTTTGTTGGAATGGTTGGAACCATGATTGGTGCCGGAGGTGGTTTTATACTTGTACCTATTCTATTAATAATCTTTCCTAATAAAACGCCAGAAGAAATTACTAGTATATCTTTAGCAGTTGTTTTCTTTAATGCAGTATCTGGAACTTTAGCTTATAGAAAAATGAAAAGAGTTGACTATAAATCAGGTATACTATTTTCTATAGCTACCATTCCTGGAGCTATCTTAGGTTCTTTAGTTGTAGGCTTGCTATCTCGAAGCCTTTTCAATATGATATTTGGCACATTATTAATCATAATTGCCACCTACCTAACAGTAAAACCTGAAAACAAGAAAAGCATAACAACAACAATTAGTGATAAATTAACAACACGTAAAATTATTGATGCAGATAATAACAAATATACTTATAGCTATAATAAATATCTAGGTTTATTGCTTAGTTTTATAGTTGGTTTCCTATCAAGTATGCTGGGTATTGGCGGAGGTATAATGCACGTGCCAATATTAGTCCATGTCTTAAATTTCCCGGTACACTTGGCAACAGCAACATCACACTTTGTTCTAGCAATCATGTCTTTTACAGGAAGCATGGTTCATTTGTTTAATGGTACTTTGGCTAATAGTGCGCTTCAAATACTAGCTTTAGCTATAGGTGCAATACTAGGTGCTCAAATCGGTGCTAGACTTTCAAAGAAACTTCATGGAAGTTTAATCATAAGATTGCTAGCTTTTGCTCTAGCTATAGTTGGCGTAAGAATACTCTTTTTGGCTTTTCAATAAATTAATATTCAAAAGACTCGCTTTTAAAATCAACTTCAATAGTTACATGATCTATACCATTTTCTTTCATAATTTCCCTGATTTTGTTTTTCATATCTATAATATCTTCTCTTGTAGAACTATCACTAACAATAATATGTAAGCTCAAAAGATTTTTTTCACCATCAAGAGACCAAATATGAGTATGATATGCACTAATAACATTAGTTTTCTTCTGGATATCAGCTTCTATCTTTTTAATCGAAATATTTTTAGGTACCCCTTCTAAAAAGATATTCATAGTTTCTTTCAAATTTTTAAACACATTATATAAAACATACAATGTGATTAATATTGACATGGCAGGATCAATCCATGAAATTTCTACAAACATTAGAATTATACTACCAATCAAAACGACTACCCATCCTAATACATCTTCAAGTAAATGCCAGGAAACAACCCGTTCATTTAATGATGAACCATGACTTAATTTTATAACAGCCAGTCCATTAATCAATATACCAAAGATTGCAAAAAGAAACATACCCTGCGGATATACATCCTGAGGGTAAAATATTCTAGGTATTGCTTGAGTAAGTATGATTATTGAACCAATAATTAATATAGTACTATTAATTAAAGCACCTAATAGAGAAAATCTGGCATAACCAAAAGAAAATTTATAATCTGAGTTTTTACCTGAGTACTTTTGCAAATACCATGCAATTCCAAGCGCCAGAGAATCTCCAAGATCATGTAAGGCATCTGATAGAATAGCCACACTATTGGTCCAAAGACCTCCGATGATTTCTACTATGGTAAATATAAGATTTAAAAAAAAAGCGAATTTTATATTCCCTGTTCTTTGATGGTTATGATTATGACTTTGTTTCTCCGACATATTTAGCACTCCTTTTTATCTTGATAATATATATTCTAACACAGGATCTTTACATTCAATATAGTCTTTGAATGAGACCTTAAATGAAATACCTGGGTATAGGGATAATTGTTCATCATCCTCTATAATTTTATAATACTTAGTTGAATATCTAATTTTAAGCTTAGAATTTTCCAATTCAAAATATCTAACTTCTCCGTAACAGTTTGGTTTACCACCACTACCTTCACCAAGAATAGCGGCGCCTACATCATTTTTTAATGAATAAGCATTTAGCAAGGCAGATGAAAAGGTGTCTCTTCCAATGATAGTAAATACTTGTCTCTTAAAAGCACCTTTGACCCAAATCTTTAACCACTTAATAAATGACTCAAAAAGAGTTGAGTCCCCACCAAGATTATTTCTTAAATCTATTACTATATCTGCTACATCATTATTATCTATGAAAGTTCTTAATTCATTATCAAATTCAGCAACTATTTGACTACTCATATCTTTACAACAATTATAATTAATATAAATAGTTTTGTCATTATTTAAATAATCCCACCAATAGTTTTTATCTTTTTTCTGCCTATATAGTGGCAAGTTATAAGTTCCTAGACTTTCAACAATAGCAGGATATAATTGCTCTTTTTTCATATTTTCAATAGTTTCAATAGAAAATTTTCTATTATCAATTTGTATTTCAACCACTTGCAAATCAGTAATTAAACCTAAACCAAATAAAACCTCTGCTACCTTAAGGTATTTTGGCAGTTGAGATTTAACAAATTGCTCATTTTCATGAGATATGATACTTTCTAAACTGCGAATAACTTTTTCAATAGGAATACCATTAATATGAGTTACTTTTTTATTAAGCATTGCCTTATACTTTTCTATTGCTCCAATAATATAAATACCTTCTTCAAACCAATAAAATTCAAAAGGCAAGAACCATTTTCCTGGAAGCATTAAAGTTGTGTGAGCATCTCCAAACCTTGCAATAATCTTTCCTATTTCACAAATAACATTGAAGTGATTAAGCTTGGATATAATGTTTTCCAAAACCTCAATATCTTTGAAGAATTTCACTTCGCTATTTTGAAAATATAGATTTTTATGACATTTGGGTAATTCATTTTTTATTTGTTCAATATCCTCTAACCACTTTATTTTCCAATTTTCATCCATAATTAGCTCATTCCTCTATAGTTTAAACATTTAACCTCATAACAATTAACCTGTTTTTCGGTGAAATATCAAGTCTGTTTAATATATTCTATCACATAAAGTTAATAATCATACTAAAACTGCCTCTTATTGTAAATCACTATCTTTTCTGCTAATATACAGATAAAAGTGAAAAAGTATTAAATAAAGGAATTAAAATGGAAATGATAAATGAAAAAAAGAGAACTCTACGAAAAAAAATTAAAGATATAAAACATGATCTCTCATCAGACTATGTTAAACTTTCTAGTTCTCAAATTACAAATAAAATTGTGAAAATGGAATCATTTAAAAAGGCAAAGATAGTGATGTGCTATCTTTCATTCGATAATGAAGTTGATACAAGTTCTTTGATAAAAGCATGTCAAAAACTAGATAAAAAAATAGTAGTACCCATAATTATCAAGAATGATAATGGTACTACTTATATGGAAGGTTCTGAAATCATGGATTTTGAAAATGATCTTGCACCTGGTGTTATGGGTATTTGGGAGCCAAAAGTTGAATTCCAACGTATTATAAACCCAAGTCTAATAGATTTTATTGTTGTTCCAGGATTGGCCTTTGACATACATGGTAACCGTTTAGGTTATGGCGGTGGTTATTATGACTATTTTCTCAAAAGAACAAGCCCAGACTGTGCAAAAGTTGCAATAACCTTTTCTAAACAAATAGTTGATTTAATACCAATAGAAAACCATGATATTCCCTTAAAAAATATACTTACAGAAAAGGGCTTTATAATTATTCGTTAAGAAAAAGAATTTCTTCCTCTGGAATTTTTAAGTAAAGATTTTTTTGGTCATCTCTTAAATCCCATTCTTGCTTTTTAACATTATAAGTAATTTCTGAATATTCCTCTTCACTGTCTTTTACAGCCATCACATTATATTCGAACATATCTTCATATATCTTCTTAATCTTATATCTTAGAGTATTTTTATTATCCAAATCATTAACAAGTACAAAATTATGGGCTCTAACACCAATATGCGTGATATTTAAAGGTACCTCCATATCGGTTTCAAGATCTATACCCCAATCAGTAGCTCTTACCATATCTTTTGATACAATCTCACATTTAGAAATATTTTTACAACCTGTTAGTCTGGCAGTTATTAAACGTTTAGGTTGTTTGAAAATTTCTTTTGTATTACCCGTCATAACCGACTTGCATTGATCTAAAATTACTAAATTCTTACAGAATTTATAGGCTTCATCTCTGCTATGTGTTACCATCAGCACCTCTCCATTATAGGTCTTGAGTATTTCCAGGACTTCATTTTGAAGTTTTTCTTTTAAATGTACATCCAAAGCTGAAAAAGGTTCATCCAGCATTAAAACATCAGGCTTGTAGATCAAACATCTAGCTAAGGCTATACGTTGTTGCTCACCACCAGATAGTTGATTAGGGTGTTTCTTCCCTTGTCCTTCAAGATGGAAATTTTTTAATATTTCTTTCACTCTTTTCTTTTTTTCTTCTTTAGAACAAACTAGACCAATACCAATATTTTCTTCAACTGTCATATGAGGAAATAAGGCATAATTTTGAAAGAAATAACCTATATTTCTGTCTTGCGGTTTTAAGTTTATTTTGTTTTCAGAATCAAAGAGTACTTTGCCATTAAGGATAATTTTGCCCTCATCTGGTGTTTCAATACCAGCTATACACTTTAAGGTCATACTCTTTCCACTACCTGATGCTCCTAAAAATGCTAAATACTCACCATTAGTTTCAAAAGAAACCTCAAGGTTATATGATTTTAGTTTTTTTCTTATATCTACAATTAAACCCATAAGCACATTCCTATCTTAAATATTTTCTTTCCTTCTGGCTAAAGTAATTCATCAAAACAACAACCAAGAAGGAAATTACTAAAATTACTAATACATAATAGAACGCAATATCCATGTTTCCAGCAGCAACTTCAGAATAAATAGCCAAAGGTAAAGTTCTGGTCTTGTTGGCTATATTTCCTGCTACCATAGCAGTAGCTCCAAACTCACCTAGTCCTCTGGCAAATGAAAGCACTCCACCTGCTACTACACCTGGCAAAGCAAGTGGCATTGTTATACGCCAGAATATTCGACCTTCAGACATACCAAGTGTTCTACCAGCCATCAAAAGGTTCTTATCTACTTGTTCAAAAGCACCTCTAGCAGAACGATACATTAAGGGAAAAGATATTGCCACAGCTGCAATAACTGTTGCAGTCCAGGAAAACACTATTCTTACCCCTAATACTTCTAACAAAAACCTACCAAAAGGTTTATTAACTCCAAAGACTATCAGTAATAAAAAGCCCATAACTGTTGGTGGTAAAACTAGAGGTAAGGTCATAATTCCATCAACTACCATCTTGGCTTTTTCTGATTTCATATTTACTACAAATCTTGCAACAAATAGCCCTAACATAAAAGTTAGGATTATAGCTGCTGCTGCTGTTTTTAAAGAAATTATTATTGGTGAAAGTTCCATGAAAAACTCCTATTTATTTACTGTGAAACCATAAGATACAAATACATCTAACATAGCTTTTGTCTGTAGGAATTTTACAAATTTATTAGAGGCATCTTCATTAGCTGTTCCTTTGATTATTCCTACTGGATATATTACTTTTGAAACACTACCACTTGGTGCTATTTCAACTATTTTAACATTTTTATTAGAGATTGCATCAGTTGAATAGACAATTCCTGCATCAGCGCTACCTTCAGCTACCCAATTTAATACCTGGGTAACATTAGTCCCAAGGCTGGTTTTAGTAGAAATTTGATCCCAAAGTTTTAAATTTACTAAAGCTTCCTTGCCATATTGACCTGCTGGTACACTGGCAGGATCGCCAAGTGCTATATTATCAGCTTTTACAATATCTGTAAAACTAATTATATCTTTATCACTATTTGTTGGTACTATTAAAACTATTTTATTTTCTAATAAATCAACAACTGAATTTTCAAGGATTAAGCCTTTGTCATTTAAAGCTGTCATTTGTTTAGTTGATGCTGACATAAACACATCAATTTCTGCTCCTGCTTCTATTTGTGATTGAAGTTTACCTGAACTGTCATATGTTGACTGAACTTTAATATTTGGGTATTCTTTTTGGAAAGCAGGTATTATTT
>JAGXHX010000012.1 GCA_024635955.1 Bacillota bacterium | reverse complement strand
TCAGCTGCAGCAGCGGTAGATTGAAGAGTATTAAATATACCGGCAATATCATTTATTGGTTGATTAAATTGTCTAGAGTATTGCATAAAAGCTTGAATATTACCAATAGTGATAACACCATTACTTGTTAATATTCCACCTATAACAGCTACTGCCACATAACCTAAATTACTGACAAAAAACAATAGTGGCATAATAATACCAGAAATAAATTGAGATCTCCAACTTGCACTATATAGTTTTTCATTTATAACCTCAAATTTAGCAATTGAAGATTCTTCTTGATTTAGTGCCTTAATCACTTTATGACCACTGTACATTTCTTCAACATGACTATTTAAATAACCCAATTGTTCCTGATTAATTTTAAATTCCTTTTGTGAAAATTTGACAATTAGGGCAGTTATTAATGCTGATAAAGGCAAAGTAAGGAAAGTAATTAGGGACAACCATAAGCTGATAGTCAACATCATGACCACAATTCCAATTACAGTAACGATGCTCATTACAATTTGTGCAAGACTTTGTTGCAATGTATTACTCATAATGTCAATATCATTTGTTACTTTACTTAATATTTCTCCATGTGTATTTTGATCAAAATACTGCATAGGCATTCGATCTAATTTTGTACTAACATCCTTACGTAAATTAAAGATGGTTTTCTGGGTCACACCAGCCATTATAAAACCTTGAATATAGTAGAATAATCCACTTAAGATGTATAAAACCAGAACAAATAATAATATTTTTGAAATACTATTAAAATCTATTGAAGGCTTTTTAGAAACATCCATTTTTTCAATAAAACCAATATATGTTTTTGGGATTTTAGATTTTATAGTTGGATCCATTTTATCTAATAGTGATTTACCAGTTGTACCAGCTGGTAAAGTTACACCTTCAGGTAAGTTCTTTTGAACTTGTTCGTATACTTGTAGTCCAAGTATACCCTGAGCAAGTTTATCAGTAGCCTGTCCAAGTATTTTTGGACCAACAATAGAGAATACAGTACTACCTACTGCCAGGGTGAAAACTAAGATAAGAGATATTTTAAAAACTTTTAAGTATTTTCCAAGTCTGCTAATTGTTCCTTTAAAGTCCTGTGGTTTTTCAACTACTTTAGCAAAGCCTTGTCCACCTCTAGGTCCTGGTCCTTGAGCTTTTTCTTGTCGTTCATTATTTTCTTTATTATTACTCATGCAACCTCACCTTCTTCCATTTGTGATAGAACAATCTCTCTATAAGTAGGGTTGTTGATATAAAGATCTTTATGTTTGCCTATACCAACAATTTCTCCATTATCTAAAACAATAATTTGATCAGCATCTACGATAGTACTAACTCTTTGGGCTACTATAATAATTAATTTATTAGTTAATTCACTTCTTAAGGCTTTCCTCAACATTGCATCCGTTTTATAATCCAAAGCTGAAAAACTATCATCGAATATAAAAATTTCTGGGTCTCTTGCTATTGCACGTGCAATAGAAAGTCTTTGTTTTTGACCACCTGATATATCTGATCCACCTTGGGCGATTGAAGTGTCATACCCATTTTCAAGATTATTAATAAACTCTTCAGCTTGGGCAATTCTAGTAGCTTTTTTAACTTCTTCATCAGTGGCAGTATCTTTACCATAGCGAATATTTTCATTTACTGTTCCACTGAAAATAACCGGTTTTTGTGGAACCAGTGCAATTTTTTCTCTTAATTCTTTAAGATTATATGATTTTACATCTAGTCCATCAACGAGAATATGTCCGCATTCTATATCATAAAATCTAGGAATAAGGTCGATTAATGTTGATTTACCAGAACCTGTTCCTCCGATTATAGCAATAACATCACCGCCTTTTGCTTTAAAACTAATATCTCTCAAGACTGGCTCTTGTGCACCAGCATATCTGAAAGTTGCATTATTAAATTCTAATGTAGTCTCTTTAACTATTGGTGTTGGTTTCATATCCTTAGGATTAGTAACAGTATTTTTACTAGCAAGTACTTCAGCAATCCTGTTAGCTGAAACTTGTGCTCTAGGAACAAAAGTAAATACCATAGCCATCATTAAAAAGCCGAATAATATTTGCATAACATATTGCATAAAGGCCATAATAGATCCTATTTGAACACCTGAGGATTGTATTTGGTGACCTCCAACCCAGAGTATTAGTACTGCACTAGCATTCATTATAAACATCATGCTAGGCACAAGGAAGACCATGATTCGAGCTATTTGTAATGTGGTTTTTGCCAAATCTTCATTTGCAACTTCAAATCTATCTAATTCGATTTTACTTTTATTAAAAGCTTTAATTACTCTTAAACCAGTTAGATATTCTCTTAGTACCAATGTTAATGTATCTAGTTTCTTTTGTAAGACCTTGAATTTTGGAACTACTAAAAATAAAGCTGAACCAATAATAATTATCAATAAAGCTAAAACTAAAAAGATAATATATGAGAGGGTAGGAGCTTCATAGATGGCCATAATTATGCCACCTATTCCCATTAGAGGTGCCATAACCAACATTCTAGATATAACAACAAATTGTTGTAATTGAGTAATATCATTTGTAGACCTAGTAACTAAAGTTGAAGTTCCGAAACTACCCATTTGTTCTATTGACGCATAGGATAATTTAGTGAAAATAGCTTTTCTTAAATCTACACCAAAACCTGCTGATATCCTGGCTAATAAAAAACTTGCTGCTACAACAGATATTCCACTAATAAAAGTTATAATCAACATATAGACACCAGTTTTCCAGATATAAGCAATATTGTTAACCATTACTCCGTTATTGATAATATTAGACATTAATCTCGGTAGGGTAAGGTTTGCCATAACCTGCACAAAGATTAATACTACAGCAAGGACTAAAGTAAAAGTGTGCCTTTTTATAAATCCTAATAATTTAATCATTTTTTTCATTCATCCTTTCTCTAAAAGCAATCATATCTTCTAATATATCAATAAAAGTAGAAATTTTTTCTTCCCCTAGATTTTCTATAAATTCATAACTTAGATTAAGAAGAGATTGATGATGTTCTTCCACTAATTTTAGGCCTGGTGGAGTAATCTTAACCCTGATAATTCTTCTATCATTTTTATCTATAGTTCTAGTTACTAATTTTTCATTTTCTAAAAAATTGATTGACTGAGTAACGCCTGAAGCGGTCTGCTTACTAAGCTCACTAATTTGACTTACAGAAATACCAATGGCTTGATTGTTTCCTTGATAGTAAATCAAGTGAAGCATACCAATTTGTCCTGGCGTCAATTCGCTTGGAGAATTATTATGAAAATTACTTTTTTTAAATTCCCTGAAAGTATTCATGAGTTTTATAGCTAATTCTTCTTTTTTTTCTGACAATTATCACACCTCTATTCATTAAGTAGCTTAATAATTAAGTTACTTAACTATTGTATTGTAAAAAATCAATTTAGTCAATATAAAATTCAACCATATTACTGATAAAATAGTATAAATAGTATAGAATTATTATACCTAATAAAATATAAAGGAGAAGAGGATGGGTTTCTTCAGAAAACAAGATGTTAAATTTTTATTATTTTTAAATAAAAGACTACATAATAAGTATGCACAAAGATTTTTTGTTGCATATACAGAGTTTGGTGGCGTTGTATTTTATTCGATGCTAATCTTTTATCTATTGTTGGTCTATAAGGTACTTGGAGTGGAATTATTGGTTAATATTTTCATATCCCAATTTATAGTTCATAGTATTAAGTTCATTATTAGTAGACCTCGCCCATATGTTACCTATGAAGATGTAATTATAAGAAAAGAATCTAAAGATATTAATTCATTTCCTTCGGCACATACAGCCTCGTCTTTGATGGCCGCCTTAACAGTTAATTCAATATTTCCTGGATCTGGACTTATACTTTTTCCAGCAGCAATATTGGTAGGTCTGTCAAGGATATATCTTGGATATCATTATCCAAGCGATGTTTTAGGAAGTATGATCATAACTTTTATAACTTTTGTAATAATAATGATAATAAGATTTTAAAGAAATCTAAAAATTTGTTGACTTAGTTTAAAAGATGTTGTATTATACAAGTAACCTAATTAAATCATACTTTTGTATATGTCGATAATATGGTTCGACGTCTCTACGGGATCCGTAAATATCCTACTACAAGAACTACTCTTATATTTAGAGTAGTTTTTGTAGCAGGATATTTCTTTTTGAAATATTTTTAAGGTATGTCACAATCCAAATTGCAAAGGAAATAACCACTCGGCCATAAGTGGTTATTTTTCTTTGCCTAAAAGGCAGTAGTCATAATAAAATCCCAGGCAGCAGTCAGTACTTGCTGCCTTTCTAATTCGTTATGGAGTTCATGGAACATGTTAGGCCATTTAATGTATTTAATGTTATTTTTATTTTCTTCAGCAAATTTTTCAATTGACTTAAGATCCACAACATTATCAAGTTCTGCTGACATCAGAAGTGTTGGGGTGGTAAGAAGGGTGGGATTATTTAAAATAAACAATCCTGATTCCATTATTCCTCTAGCCATAGTAGTAGATATAAAATTATGATACATTCCGGAGGTATTAACAACTAATAAATGATTTCTATCGTGAGAAAGTGAACCAATCTTAGCCTTAATTCTAAAATCAGGTCCTAATAATTTTTCTAAAAGTTTGACAAAAACAAGTGGAGTATCCTTATAAAGTTTTAACCATGGACTCGAGATGATACTCGAAGCAATTTTATGTCCATTTCTAGTCATTAGATATTTCAAGGCTATGTTGCCACCCATACTATGACCATAAATAACTACAGGCTTTTTTTGGTGTTCAGCACTAATGTTATCTAACACTAAATCAATATCATCCAAAAAAGAATCATAAGAATTAACAACACCTCTTTTCCCTGGTGTCAGTCCATGACCCCTTTGATCATGAATATAAAAAGCAGCACCTTGCTGAGTGAAATACTCAGCTACTTTTTTATAACGTTCACCGAATTCACCAAACCCATGTACACCTAGAATTATAACGCTAGCATTTAAATTATCAGGTGTATATATGTTTAAATTTAATTCTTGTTTGTCTTTTGTCTGGATTTTAAGGCATTTTTCTTTCATATATATCAGCTCCTTATTTAACTTGATTTAATTATACCAATTAAAAGCTCAAAGGCTAGTGATTCTTTACTAAGAAGTCAAATTTTGTTATAATTTTATAGTATATATGTATAGAAAGAAGGTTGAGAAATATTATGTTGAGTTTTACTAAAATGCATGGTCTTGGTAATGACTATATTTACATAAACGGATTTAAAGAACAAATAGAAAATCCAGAAGATTTATCCATAAAGATAAGCGATAGACATTTTGGGATCGGTTCAGATGGAATAGTATTAATATTACCGTCAGAAACTTGTGACTTCAGAATGAGAATGTTTAATAATGATGGATCAGAAGCAGAAATGTGTGGTAATGCTACTAGATGTGTTGCAAAATATGTATATGATTTTGGAATGACTGATAAGGAAGAGATTACACTTGAAACTTTAGCAGGAGTGAAAGTTCTAAAATTGCAAGTTATTGATGGGAAAGTATATCGTGTTACAGTAAATATGGGAGCACCAATTGTTAAAACTAGGGATATACCGGCAATTTTCCCGAAGGATATAATAGTTAATGAGGCTATTGATGTTGATGGAGAAGAATATAAAGTTACTTGTGTGTCAATGGGTAATCCTCATGTAATTATATTTGTAGAGGATGTTGAAAACTTTGATGTTCATGGTATAGGAGCTAAAATAGAAAAACACAAAATGTTCCCGAAAAAAATTAATACAGAATTTGCACAGATTATTGATAGAAGTACAATCAAGATGAGAGTCTGGGAAAGAGGGTCAGGTGAAACTTTAGCCTGTGGTACAGGTGCTAGTGCAACTTTAGTTGCATCAGTCTTAAATGATCTGACAGATAGAAAAGCTAAATTGATTCTTTTAGGTGGTGACCTTGAAATAGAATGGAATGAAACTGATAACAATGTTTATATGACTGGGCCCGCAACAACAGTTTTCCAGGGTGAAATAGAAATTTAAGGAGTGAAGAAATGATTAAAGTTAATGAAAATTTTTTAAAAATTAAAAACAACTATTTATTTTCCGATATCGCAAAAAGAGTAAATGCTTTTACAAGCGATAATCAAGATAAAAAAATTATCAAATTAGGAATTGGTGATGTAACCAGACCTCTAAGCCCAACTATAATTAAATCACTACACAGTGCTGTAGATGAAATGGGAAATATTGAGACATTCAAAGGCTATGGACCAGAACTTGGATATGAATTTTTAATAGATAAAATCATAGACAATGAGTTTAGACCAAGAGGTATTGAATTAGATAAAGATGAAATATTTGTTAGTGATGGTTCTAAGTCAGATACAGGAAATATTGGAGATATTCTAGGTGTTGGCAATAAGGTGGCAATTACAGACCCAGTTTATCCAGTATACTTAGATACCAATATAATGGCTGGCAGGGAGAACATAACTTACTTGCCTTGTAATAAGGAAAATGGGTTTGTACCTGCACTTCCAGAGGAAAAGGTGGATATGATATATCTATGCCTTCCAAACAATCCTACAGGTACTGTTTTAACTAAGGAACAACTAAAAGTTTGGGTGGATTATGCTAAGGCAAACAAATCATTAATACTTTTTGATGCAGCATATGAGGCTTTTATCACTGAAGAAAATGTTCCGCATAGCATTTATGAAATAGAAGGTGCCAAAGAAGTAGCTATAGAATTTAGAAGTTTTTCTAAAAAAGCAGGCTTTACTGGAACCAGATGTGCTTATACAGTAATACCAAAAGAATTAAAGGGTTATACTACTACAGGAGAGGCAGTGTCTTTAAATAAACTATGGAACAGAAGACATTCAACTAAATTTAATGGTGTTTCATATATTGTTCAAAAAGCTGCTGAAAGTGTTTATTCCGAAAGTGGCAAGAAAGAAATAGCTGGAATAATAGATTATTATATGGAAAATGCCAAAATAATCAAAGCTGGATTAGGTGAAGTTGGAATTGAAACATTTGGTGGTATAAATGCTCCATATATTTGGCTTAAGACACCTAATAATCTTCCATCATGGGATTTTTTTGATATTCTTCTTACTCAGTTGAATATTGTTGGTACACCTGGTGTTGGCTTCGGACAAAATGGTGAAGGATACTTTAGGCTTACAGCTTTTGGAAGTAGAGATAATACAATAGAAGCAATGGAAAGATTAAAAAAACTTTCTCTATAGAAGGGTAATATATGTTAAATTTTTTAATTAAAATCTTTATCAAAGATAAGGATAATATGCTTGATAGGAAAGTTAGAGAAAATTATGGGTTGTTAGCAGCCTTGGTTGGTATTGTAAGTAATTTATTCCTTGTTGGTTTGAAAGTTACAATAGGTATTCTAATAAATAGCTTAGCAGTAATAGCCGATGGATTAAATAATTTATCGGATATGGTATCATCGGTTGTAGCGCTAATAAGTTTTAAAATTTCTAATAAACCACCTGATAAAGGTCATCCTTTTGGGCATGGTAGAATAGAGTATGTTTCAGCTTTAGTAGTTTCCTTCTTGATATTATTAGTTGGATATGAAATTTTCAAACAATCTATTGGTGATATTTTAAATCCTCGAAGATTAGATTTTGATCCATTATTAATTGGGTTTTTAATTCTTTCTATTTTTGTTAAGGTATGGCAAATGTTGGTTAATAAGAGAATTGGTAAAAGAATAAATTCAGACACTCTAATTGCTACAGCTACAGACAGTAGAAATGATGTATTAGTTACTAGTGGAATGATTATAGCTATTATGTTCTCATTTCTATTTAATATTAATGTTGATGGATATATTAGTTTGATCATTGGCATTTTTATACTTTATAGTGGTTTTAATATTGGCAAGGGAGTAGTCAACATATTATTAGGAAAGTCGATTAAAAAAGAAGATGCAGATAAAATAAAAGCGGCAGTTATTAAATATGATGGTATTTTAGGCGTACATGATTTAATCAGCCATACATATGGTCCTACTTATAGTATGGTTTCCCTTCATGCTGAGGTTGCAGAAGATGTTTCAATAGAAATATCACATGAATTAATTGATAAAATAGAACGTGAGGTAGCTCAGGAATTAGGATTGTTTCTTGTTATTCATATGGATCCGGTAATCATGAATGATGCAAGGCTTGATTCATTGAAAGATATTGTTTGTGATGTCTTATCTAGTTTTGAAGAAGATCTTTCTGCTCATGATTATAGATTAGTAGATGGTAAGGAACAAATAAATTTTATTTTTGATTTGGAACTTCCTTTAGGTTTTGATGAAACATTAAAACCTACATTGGAAAAAAAATTAATTGAAGAAATTAAGAAGATAGATTCAAGATATAATTTAGTAGTAAATATGGAATATAGCTTTATTAGTTAAGACAAATAAAAAGAGCAGAAGATTGAACTGAACCCCAAATCTTGGACAGTTTAATTAAGCAACTCTTTGGGACTGAATCCGGTATTGAACCGGGCTCAGTCCTTTTAATTTGCATTTAATTCGCTTATTGTTGTAATACTCAATATATTCTTCAATTTCCCTC
>JAGXHX010000011.1 GCA_024635955.1 Bacillota bacterium | reverse complement strand
GGAGGACCCTATTTTGGCTAGATTAAAAGATTTGTACAAAAAAGATATAATACCTGCTATGATGGAACAATTTAGTTATAAGAATGTCAACATGGTTCCAAAAATGAACAAAATTGTTATTAACGTAGGTGTGGGAGAAGCAGTACAAAATTCAAAAGCAATAGAAAGTGTTGTTAGTGAAATAACTCAAATTTCAGGACAAAAACCCATAGTTACTAAGGCGAAAAAATCAATTGCAACCTTTAAATTAAGAGAAGGAATGCCTATTGGTGTCAAAGTAACATTGAGAGGCATAAGAATGTATGAGTTCATGGATCGTTTTATAAACGCTTCCTTGCCAAGGGTTCGTGATTTTAAAGGGGTTTCATTAAATGGTTTTGATGGTAGAGGAAACTACACTGTTGGAATTAAAGAACAATTGATTTTCCCTGAAATAGAATACGATAAAGTTGACAAGACGAGAGGTATGAATATAACTTTCATCACAACTGCTAAAACAGATGAAGAAGCAAAAGAGATGCTAGTAAAATTCGGCACTCCTTTCGCTAAACAATAAGGAGGATATAATGGCTAAAACATCGTTAAAAGTAAGTCAAAAGAGAACTCCTAAATTTCAAGTAAGAGCATATAACCGTTGCAAAATCTGCGGAAGACCACATGCTTATATGAGAAAATTTGGCATATGCAGAATATGTTTCAGAAAACATGCAAGCCAAGGAGAATTGCCAGGAATCAGAAAAGCTAGCTGGTAAGCTTAAACTTTGAAAGGAGGTCTTTAAATGGTAATGACAGATCCTATAGCGGATTTTTTAACAAGAGTGCGTAATGCGAATACAGCAATGAAGAGATCAGTGGATATCCCTGCATCAAACATTAAAGTTTCAATGTCTCAAATTTTAAAGGATGAAGGTTTCATCAAAGACTTTGAAGTGATTAAAGAAGAAGAAACTGTTAAAAAAAATATTCGTGTATATTTAAAATATGATCAAAAAAATAGAGTAATAACTGGTCTTAAGAGAATTAGTAAACCAAGCCTTAGAGTTTATGTAGGCAAGGAAGATATACCTAAAGTTCTTGGAGGTTTGGGAGTAGCAGTACTTTCCACATCTAATGGGATTATGACTGATAAAAAAGCAAGAAGAGAAGGCATGGGCGGAGAAGTTCTCTGTTATGTCTGGTAACCATAAGGAGGAAAATAAATGTCAAGAATAGGAAATGCTCCAGTGGTTATACCAGAAAGTGTTGAAGTCAAAATTGACGGAGCTTTTGTTTCAGTTAAAGGACCACATGGACAATTGGAATACACTTTTAACAGCAATATGAAAATTTCTATGGAAGCTGGAATATTAAAAGTTGAAAGACCAAATAATAATAAAGATAATAAAGCTTTACATGGGTTAACAAGAGCATTAATTGCTAATATGGTAACTGGTGTAGGCACAAAATTCATTAAAGAATTAGAAATGATTGGTGTAGGTTATAAATCAAGTTTAGCTGACGGTAAGTTAGTTATAAATGCAGGTTATTCCCACCCAGTTTTAATGGAAATACCGGAAAATCTTACTGTCGAGGTTCCACAACCTACGAAAATTAAAATTTCAGGTATTGATAAGCAAGTTGTCGGAGCTTTCGCTGCAAATGTACGTAAAGTAAGACCACCAGAGCCATACAAAGGCAAAGGTATTAAATACACTACTGAGCAGGTTAAGAGAAAAGTCGGTAAAACTGGCTCCAAATAGATAAGAAAGGAGTAAGAGTTTTGATTAAAAATATTGATAGAAAAGAAATTCGTTCAAAGAAACATAGAAGAATAAGAAATAAAATCAGCGGAACAGCTGAATATCCAAGACTTTGTGTTTTTAGAAGCTTAAGAAATATCCATGCTCAAATCATCAACGATGTTGATGGACAAACTTTAGTTGCTGCTACTTCTTTAGAGATTAAAGATGGCAGTTCAAATAAAGAAACAGCAGTAAAAGTTGGGAAACTGATTGCAGAAAAAGCAATTAAAGCTGGAATCAAATCAGTTGTCTTCGACAGAAGTGGTTATATTTATCACGGAAGAGTACAAGCCTTGGCTGATGGAGCAAGAGAAGGCGGATTAGAATTTTAACCAAAGGAGGGAATAACGTGCACGCTGAAGAAAAAAAACAAGAATTTACTGAAAAAGTAGTAAATATAAATAGAGTTGCTAAAGTGGTAAAAGGTGGACGTCGCTTTAGTTTTAGTGCTTTAGTTGTTATCGGCGACGGCGAAGGTAGAGTTGGCGTAGGACATGGTAAAGCTCAAGAAGTACCTACAGCTATTAAAAAAGCCGTTGAAGATGCAAAAAAGAACATCATACATGTGCCTATTGTTAATACAACAATTCCTCATGAAATCATAGGGAAGTTTGGAGCTGGTAAAGTTTGGATGAAACCGGCAGCAGGCGGAACTGGTGTAATTGCAGGAGGACCTGCCCGTTCAGTTTTAGAACTAGCCGGCATTAAAAATATCTTAACTAAATCACTAGGTTCTTCAAATAAAAACAACATGGTTTATGCTACTATTGCAGGCCTCGCTTCATTGAAGAGAGCTGGAGAAGTTGCTAGACTACGTGGTAAAACTGTTGAAGAACTATGGAAATAGGAGGTCGAGACATGAAAGAAGTAAAAATAACTTTAGTTAAAAGTGTCATCGGCCAAACCCAAAGACAAAAAGATACTATAAAGGCTTTAGGGTTAGGAAAAATAAGTAGCACTGTTGTGCAAAAGATGACACCAGATATTGAAGGTAAAATCAGTAAAATAGCCCATTTGGTGAAAACAGAAGAAATATAGGAGGTTTAGCATGAAGCTTCATGAATTAAGCCCTGGAGTAGGAGCTAAAAAAGTTTCCAAAAGAGTCGGTAGAGGTATCGGTTCAGGAACAGGCGGCCGTTCAGGCAGTGGACAAGATGGTCAAAAATCAAGATCTGGATATAGCCGTAGATTTGGCTTTGAAGGTGGACAAATGCCTTTGATCAGAAGAGTTCCAAAAAGAGGATTCACAAATATATTCGCTAAAAATTATGCGATAGTAAACGTTGGAGCATTAAATGCATTCGAAAACGGATCAGTTGTAACAGCTGAAGATATTCTTGGTAAAAGATTAGCAAACAAAACTTTAAGTGGAATAAAAATTCTAGGCAACGGAGAACTTACAAAGGCCTTAACTGTACAGTGTACTATAGTAAGTGCGTCAGCAAAAGCTAAAATTGAAGCTGCCGGAGGAAAAGTAGAGGTAATCTAATATGTTGGAAACTGTTGTAAATGCTTTAAAAGTAAAAGAAATTAGAGCTAAAATAATTTTTACGCTATTGATACTTTTACTTGTTCGTTTCGGTTCATACATACCAGTACCTGGAGTTAATCCTGGTATTCTGACTTCAGTATTCGCTAATAATGGAATACTAGGCATCATGGATACTTTTTCAGGAGGGTCATTAAGCAGATTTACAATATTTGCTTTATCAATTACTCCGTATATCAATGCTTCAATTATTATGCAATTATTAACTGCGGCATTTCAAAAACTAAAAGAAATACAAAAAGATGACAATAACAAAATAAAACAATGGACTAGATATATGACAGTAGTTTTAGCATTAGTACAAGCAGTGGGTATTACAATATTCATCAATTCATATAATGCATTTTTATCTACATCTGCGTTTACTTGGATTGTTAGTATATCTACATTAACTGCAGGAACAATGCTTTTAATGTGGTTAGGAGAACAGATTAACGAAAAAGGAATTGGAAATGGTATATCTTTGATAATTTTCTTAGGTATAGTAGCTCAACTTCCTGCTAGTGTTGGAACGGTTCTTAATACTTTCGTAGGTACAGGCAGTGTATTTTATAAGGATTTTTATTTCTACATGTCAATTTTGTTGCCCATTACGTTACTGTTAGCGGTTATTGGTATTGTTATAGTAACTATGGCTGAGAGGAAAGTTCCTATTCACTACGCTAAAAAAGTGGTTGGGAGAAAAATGTATGGTGGACAAAGCAGTTTCATTCCTATGAAGCTTAACCAAGCTGGGGTAATCCCAATAATCTTTGCTTCATCGATTTTAGTCCTTCCAGGAACAATAATATCAATGTTTTTTGATGGAACTTCATTAGCTGCATTTTTCCAAACATGGTTTGGCGTGAATACTCCAGTCTATACATTGTTTTATATACTATTTATTATTGCCTTTACATTCTTCTATTCAATTATTGCTTTTAATGTAACAGACGTAGCTGATAATTTGAAGAACAACGGAGGATTTATACCAGGAATAAGACCAGGTAGACCTACTGCTGAAGCTTTTGGAAAGATTTTAAATAGAATTACTTTATTTGGAGCCTTTTTCTTAGCCTTAGTTGCGGTTGTGCCAAATATTCTTGGAGGCATGATTGGTGGCGCTACATTGCAATTTGGAGGAACAAGTTTATTGATTGCTGTAGGAGTTGCCTTAGACACCATGAAACAAATGGAGTCACAATTACTGATTAGACACTATAAAGGATTTATGAAATAATGTTCCTAATAATTATGGGACCTCCTGGCTCTGGTAAAGGTACACAAGCTAAATTGTTAGCTGAAAAATACCAAATATCACATATCTCTTCTGGGGATATTTTCAGACAAGCCATGGAGATAAATGATGAATTAGGCAAAGAACTGCAGCTAGCAATCAACAAAGGTCAGCTGGTACCAGATGAATTGACAAATAAAATTGTTGAGAGAAGACTATTGAAAGATGATTGCCATAAAGGTTTCATACTTGATGGCTATCCTAGAACAATTGGACAGGCTGATGCCTTAGGATTGTTATTAGATAAGCTTGGTTGTGAACTTACAAAGGTGATAAACCTAGATGTTGACTCAAATATTATTATCGGCAGATTAAAAAAAAGATTGTTATGTAAACAATGTGGTGCTTCTTTTAACCTTATAACTAATCCTCCAAGGAATGAGGGATTTTGCGATAGTTGCAAAGCCTATTTAAGTGTTAGAGAAGATGATAATGATAAAACAGTTGTTGATAGAATTAACATATATGAAGAAAAAACAAAGCCTTTAATTGAATATTATAATAAAAAGAAGATATTATGTAATATAAAAGGCGATGTAGATGTTAAAGATGCAACCAAAGCTATATTAGCTTGTATAGAGAGGTAATTCAATTGATTACAATTAAGAATGCCGACGCTATTTTAAAAATGGCAGAAGCTGGCAAAATAGTAGGTTTGGTTCACGATAAATTAAAGGAAATTATCGAACCTGGTATTTCCTTATTAGAACTTGATAATCAGGCTGAGAAACTAATATTGAAGTTAGGCGCTAAGCCAAGCTTTAAAGGTTACGGAGGCTTCCCGGCAACAATTTGCGCCTCAGTTGATGAACAAGTTATCCACGGCATACCAAGTAAAAGAATATTAAGAGATGGCGAGATAGTTAGTATTGATGTTGGTGCATTCTATCTTGGATATCACGGAGATGCAGCTTTTACCGCGGCAGTTGGAACAATTTCAGAAGAAAAAGCAAGGTGGATTGAAATAACCGAGCGGAGCTTTTATGAAGGTTTCAAAATGGCAAAAGCAGGAAATCGTTTAGGTGATATATCTCATAGTATTGAAAAAGTAGTTCTTGACGCAGGTTATTTTGTAGTTAAAGAATTTGTTGGACACGGCATAGGCAGAGAGCTTCATGAAGATCCATCAGTTCCTAATTATGGACCACCTGGTAGAGGACCTCTATTAGAACCTGGTATGACTTTAGCTATAGAGCCTATGGTTAATATGGGCACGGAGTCCATAATCATTTTAGATGATGGTTGGACGGTAATTACAAAAGATAAAAAGCCTTCTGCACATTATGAAAATACTATTCTAATCACTGAATCAGCTCCAGTTATTCTAACTAAAGGTGACGTAAATGATTAGTATGGGTATGATTGTAAATAGTATTAAAGGCACGACAAGGATCATTTTTTATGGTTCTCAAAATTGAAGAAAAACAGCGTTTTGTTTCAGTTGTTGATGGTGTGTATAGGAAATTAGCCAAGCCTAAGAAAAAAAATATCAAACATATCGAATGAGTGTTATAATTATAGATGTGTAGCATGATAAATTACAACAAAATAAAATGTTGCAGGTCAGTGAAATAGCCCGTCACATTAGGGAGTTTCAGGAAAAGAAAATAAAGGAGATGATTGAGTGTCCAAACAAGATGTGATTGAAGTTGAAGGTGTTATAATTGATGCACTTCCAAACGCAATGTTTAAAGTTAAATTGGATAATGGTCATCAAGTCTTAGCGCATATTTCTGGAAAGATTAGAGTTAATTTTATCAGGATTTTGCCTGGAGATAGAGTAAAAATGGAACTGTCTCCCTATGATTTGACAAAGGGTCGTATCACGTATAGGTTCAAATAAAAAAATAAGGAGGGTTTATAATGAAAGTTAGAGCATCTGTTAAGCCCATTTGTGAAAAATGCAAAGTGATTAGGAGAAAAGGCAAAGTAATGGTAATTTGCGAAAATCTTAAACATAAACAGGTACAAGGGTAAAAATTATTGGAGGTGTAAATATGGCACGTATCGCTGGTGTTGATATTCCAAAAGACAAAAGAGTTGAGGTTTCCTTAACTTATGTTTTCGGAATTGGCCGTGTTACAGCTAATAAAATATTAGCTGCTACTGGTATTAGTCCAGATTCAAGAGTAAAAGATTTATCTGAAGAAGATGTAAATCTTTTACGTGAAGAAATAACAAAAAAATACAATGTTGAGGGTGATTTAAGAAGAGAAGTATCTCTTAACATTAAACGATTAATGGAAATTAATTCTTATAGAGGTGTTCGTCACAGAAGAGGTCTTCCTGTTCGTGGTCAAAATACTAAGAATAATGCAAGAACAAGAAAAGGTCCTAATAGAGGGGCTATTGCTAAAAAGAAATAAAGGAGGTAATGTCTAATGGCAGTTAAAACAAAGACACGTACCAAAAAAAGAGATAAACGTAAAGTTGATTTTGGTATAGCTCACATTCAATCTACATTCAATAATACTATTGTGACTATTACCGATAAAGAAGGGAACACTATAGCTTGGTCTAGTGCTGGAGCTCTTGGATTTAAAGGTTCAAGAAAAAGCACTCCTTTTGCTGCACAAATGGCTGCTGAAAAGGCGGCTGAAGCTGCTTTGGAACATGGCCTAAAAGAAGTTGATTGTTATGTTAAAGGACCTGGTTCAGGTAGAGAAACAGCTATTCGTGCTCTACAAGTAGCAGGTATTGAAGTAGCTATGATTAAAGATGTTACTCCAATTCCTCATAATGGTTGCAGACCACCAAAAAGAAGAAGAGTATAAGGGAGGAAAATAAAACATGGCAAGATATACAGGTCCTGTTTGTCGTCTTTGTCGTAGAGAAGGCACTAAGCTATATTTGAAATCCGACCGTTGTTATTCTCCGAAGTGTGCGATTGAAAGAAGATCATATGCACCAGGACAACACGGCCAGGGAAGAAAGAAATTTACTGAATATGGTATTCAGTTAAGAGCTAAACAGTCAGTAAGAAGAATTTACGGCGTATTAGAAAGACCCTTTAGAAATTATTTTAAAGAAGCTGATCGTTTAAAAGGGATTACCGGTGAAAACTTGTTAATACTTTTAGAAAGACGACTAGATAATGTTGTTTTTAGACTTGGCTTAGCTTCAACAAGAGCTGAAGCAAGACAACTAGTTCGTCACGGACATTTTCAACTAAATGGTCACAAAATGAATATACCTTCATACCTAGTATTGGTTGGAGATGAAATTGCAGTAAAATCAAAAAGTAAAGAAAGTGTTAAGTTTAAAGATTTAAACGAAAATACTACTATACCAGAATGGTTAACTTCAAATATAAAGGAATTATCAGGTAGAGTTGAAGCATTGCCAAATAGAGAAAGCATAACAATTCCTGTAGAAGAACAGCTAATCGTAGAACTATATTCTAGATAATAAAGCTAAAAAGATAGGAGTAAATAATATGTTAGAAATCGAGAAAGCACAAGTTTCAATTCTTGAAACTGACGGCAATGGTACTTATAGTAAAATTGCATTAGAACCTCTTGAAAGAGGCTTTGGTATCACTATAGGCAACGCATTAAGAAGAACATTATTATCTTCATTACCAGGAATGGCTGTAACAACCATTCGCATAGAAGGTGTACAACATGAATTTGCTGCAATACCAGGTGTAATGGAGGATACTACAGACTTAATTTTAGCTATTAAGTCCTTAAGATTGAAATCCAATTCTAAGGAAAACAAAGTTCTGCGTATTGAAAAAGAAGGCGAAGGAGTTGTTACCGCTGCTGATATCATTCATGATAGTGAAGTTGAAATTCTAAATCCAGACTTACATATAGCAAACTTAAATAAAGATGGAAGATTGTATATAGAAATTAATGCTAAGCTAGACAGAGGATATGTGACTGCTGAAAACAACAAGTACGAAGGTATGGCTATAGGTGAAATTCCTATAGATTCGCTGTTTTCTCCAGTTATCAAAGTAAACTATGCAGTAACAGACAAAAGAGTTGGGAAGGAAGCTGACCATGATTATCTACTTTTAGAAGTATGGACTAATGGTAGTCTTACACCTGAAGAAGCTATCACTGGTGCAGCTAGACTAATAAACAATCATATCAGTTACTTTACTAATCTTAGTGAAAGTGGAATTATTGATGTTCCTATCACTGAAACAGAAGGTGAAAAAATTGATCAACTTCTAGAAAAACCTTTAGAGGAATTAGACCTTTCAGTAAGACCATATAATTGCTTAAAAAGAGCAGGTATAAATACTGTTGGAGATTTAGTAAATCTAAATGAGTTGGAAGTTATGCGTGTGCGTAATCTAGGAAAGAAATCATTAGATGAAATTCATGCGAAAGTAATCGAATTAGGACTTAAATTTAAAAATGAAGATGAAGATTAATTAAGAGGGAGGAAATATAATGAGTTATCGTAGACTTGGAGTTCGTTCAAGCCATAGAAAATCAATGCTTAGAAATATGACAACTTCTTTATTGTTAAGTGGGAAAATCGAAACTACTGAAACAAGAGCGAAAGAAGTTAAAAGAATAGCTGATAAGATGATTACTCTGGGTAAAAGAGGCAAGTCAGACCTCCATGCTATTCGTCAAGCATTAGCTTATCTTACTAGTGAAGATGTAGTAATGAAAAAATTATTTGATGAATATGCAACAAGATATGCAACAAGAAAAGGTGGATATACTAGAATAATAAAAACAGGACATCGCAGAGGTGATGCATCACCAATGGCGATACTTGAACTTGTAGAGTAACATTGAATACTTAAGAAGACTCATTAGATACATCTAATGAGTTTTTTTTGTGGTATAATTACTAGAGTGATATAAGGGAGAGTCGAATATTGATTAAAATTATTGATTTAGAACATGAATATAAAAAAGATAATAATGAATCTATAAAAACTTTGAATAAGATTAATATAGATATTAAAAAAGGCGATTTTGTATCAATTATAGGACATAATGGTTCAGGCAAGTCAACTTTAGCAAAACACCTGAACGGATTGATTATACCTCAAAAAGGCGAAGTTATAATTGATGACATTACTGTTACTGATGATAATAACATATGGGAAATTAGACGTAGAGTAGGAATGGTATTCCAAAATCCTGACAACCAATTTGTGGGAGGTACCATTGAAGAAGATATTGCCTTTGGCTTGGAAAATATTGGCTTTCCATCAAAAGATATGATGGAAAGAATAATATATGCAGCCAGTAAAGTTGGAATGGGTGATTATCTTAAAAGACCCCCTCATAAATTATCAGGAGGTCAAAAACAAAGAAGTGCTATCGGGTCAGTATTAGCAATGGAACCTGATTACCTTGTTCTTGATGAACCAACATCCATGCTAGATCCTAAAGGGCGAAAAGAAGTAATAGAAGTCTTAAGAGAGCTAAATAAAAAAGATAATATGACAATTGTACTAATAACACACTTTATGGATGAAGTAGTTTATAGTGATAGAGTCATTGTAATGGATCAAGGAAATATTGTTCTTCAAGGTTCACCTAAGGAAGTATTTCATAATAGAGAAATGTTAAAAAATATAAATTTAGAATTACCAAAAGCAGCAATATTACAAAAAATGCTTGAGGAAAAAGGAATTAACTTCAAAGATGAAGTATTAACAAAAGAGGATTTGGTAGAAGAAATATGGCAGTTATTTTAGAGAAGGTCTATTATAAATATGATGTTGATGACAACACTAGCGAAGAATATGGTATATTCGATATATCTATGACTGTTGAACAAGGAAGAACTGTAGGTATTATAGGTAAAACAGGCTCTGGCAAATCAACTTTGATGCAACACTTAAATGCACTATATCTTCCTCAAAAAGGCAAGGTGACTATAGGGGAATTTGTTGTAGATAGAAAATCCAAGGATTTAAAAAATTTAAGAAAAAAAGTTGGCATGGTTTTTCAATATCCTGAAGATCAGCTATTTGAAGAAACAATATATAATGACTTAGCTTTTGGTCCTAAAAATCTAGGATTGACAAATGATCAAATTGAAAATGCTATTAAGGGTGCAATGGAAGATCTTGAACTTGACTTTGAGTCAATGAAGGATAGATCACCCTATGAACTGTCGGGAGGACAAAAGAGGAAAGTTGCCATTGCTTCAGTATTAGCAATGAATCCAGAAATATTAGTTCTGGATGAACCAACGGCTGGACTTGACCCTAAAAGCAAAAAAGACCTATTAAACTTATTAATAAGCATAAAAAATAAAAGAAATCTAACTTTGTTTTTTGTATCTCATAACATGGATGATGTCTTTCTATTAACGGAGTATGTTTACGTTATGTGTGATGGTAGAATAAACTTTGAAGGTTCGGTCGATGAGGTTTTTCAAGAAAATAAGAAACTTAGAGATTTAGATTTAGGAGTACCTTTTAGTGTGGAAGTTTTAGAACTACTTGAAAAAAGAGGTATGTATAATGGCCCACTAAAACCGATGGAATTAGAAGAATTGGCTGATTTAATAAAAGATATTTTAAGAGGTAATAATGATTAAGGATATTACAATAGGACAATATATATATAAAGATTCAGTTGTGCATAAACTGGATCCCAGAACTAAAATTTTGGCATCTATGTTTTTTATGTTCGGAATATTTCTTATTAATAATATTTCCGAATATATATTTGTATTAATTCTTTCTGCCTTAACTATAATTATGTCTCAAATTCCTGTTATGAAGATTCTAAAAGGATTGAAGCCCATACTTCCTCTTATGATGATAACAGTTATTATGAATATGTTTTTCACTCAAGGTACAGTAATATTTAGTTGGGCTTTCATTAATATTACACGTGAAGGTATATATTTAGCTGGTTTTATGGGGATAAGAATATTCTTCTTAATAATATTCACATCCTTGCTGACCTTAACAACCTCACCTATCACCTTAACTAATGGGATAGAAGGACTATTAACACCATTAAAAAGATTTAAAGTACCTTCACATGAAATTGCCATGATGATGAGTATAGCTTTGAGATTTATTCCAACTTTGATAGATGAAACAGACAAAATAATGAAAGCACAAAAGGCAAGAGGTGCAGATTTCGAGTCTGGTAATATAATTAAAAGAACAAAATCTTTAGTTCCTATCTTAATACCACTTTTTATTAGTGCATTCACTAGAGCAGATGAACTTGCAATGGCTATGGAAGCTAGAGGTTATAGAGGTGATGAAGGAAGAACAAGATTCAAGGAATTAAATTACAAAACAATAGATAAGATAATTCTACTTATATTTGCTTTGATTCTAATATTTTTAATAATCAGGAAAATTATTCTATAAAAATAGTCTTGAAAATTGACAAATTAGGTATAAATTACTGATGGTAATAAAGAAAAACTATAAAAGGTTGTTTTTAAGTTGTTGTTAAAAAAGTCTTTGATTAAGGCATATAAATAGTTTGGGATAGACATACAGACGAAGACTGACGCCACAACGATCAAAGGGCATGTTTTGAGCCTGTGAAAGGATAGTAATCCAGGTAGAGCAGCAAAGGTCGAAGGATCAATGCTAGAAGAAATTTTGTGTTAGGAGAATTTTAATGATTAGTATATTATTAGGCTCAGGTTTTGAAGAGATTGAAACTATTACAGTTTTTGATATTCTTAAGAGAGCTGGTGCAGATTTAGCTTTAATATCAGTAACTGGTTCGATAGAGGTTAGTAGTGCAAGAAATTTAGTTATAAAAACTGATGAATTACTTGACGATATTAAAGACATAAAACAACAGATGATAATTATTCCAGGTGGAACGGGTGGCGTAAAAAGAATTTTAAATTCACCGTCTGCCAAGATTTTTTTGCAAAAAGCACTTAGTGATAAAACAAAGATTGCAGCTATTTGTGCTGGACCTTTAGTATTAGATAAATTTGGTCTATTTAACAAGGAAACAAGATACACTTGTTTTCCTGGGGTAGAAGATGAAATAACTAATGGTATCTATATTGATCAAGATATTGTAATCGACGGACAATTTATTACGTCAGTTGGTCCTGGAACTGCAGAAACATTTGCATTTAAATTAGTGGAAATACTATTTGATAAAGAAAAAGTTTTAGAAGTAAAAGAAGGTTGGTATGGTAAAAGGCATGAAGATTAACTATAACATTGGGATGTTAAAAATTATTGAAGAACTTGAAGGGAAAAGACCAAAACTGTTACTTCATAGTTGTTGTGGACCCTGTAGTACAAGTGTTATAGACAGACTTAATCCATATTTCGAAATTATAGTTTACTACTATAATCCCAATATTTCACCCAAAGAAGAATACATTAGAAGAGCAGAAGAACAAAGAATTTATCTTGAGAGTCTAGGTATAGAATATATACTAGGTGATTATGAAGTTGAAAAATATGAATCAGTGATTAAGGGATTAGAAGATAAAAAAGAAGGTGGTCGTAGATGTCTAGAATGCTTTAGGCTACGACTAGAAAAAACCGCCCAGAAGGCTGATGAATTAAATATAGGTTATTTTACAACAACACTTACCGTAAGTGCTCATAAAAATAGTCAACTTATAAATGAAGCAGGCATAAAAATTGCCGGTAAATATAAAGTTGAGTATTTAGTCAGTGATTTTAAAAAAGAAGGCGGTTATCAGAAATCAGTAGATATGAGTAGAGAATTAGGTATGTACCGACAAGATTATTGTGGTTGTAAGTTTAGTAAAAAAGAAAGAGAGATTAATAGTGAAAATAAAATTTGACAAAATTCTGTTTGATTTAGATGGAACAATTACTGATTCTAAAGAGGGGATTTTAAAGTCCCTTAGATATGCTTTCGATAAGATGGGAATAGAGAATCATGATGAAGAATTTTTGATGTCCTTTGTAGGTCCACCTTTAATGGATTCATTTATTCATAAGGCTAATTTAAATGAAAATGATGCGCAAAAAGCCTTAGGTTTTTATAGAGAAAGATTTCAAACTATAGGTATTTATGAAAATAAATTATATCCAGGTATTAGTGAAATACTTCATCTATTAAGTCAAAGAAATGATTTAAAGGTATATATTGCAACTGCAAAACCATTGCCATTTACTATTAGAATTTTAGAATATTTTAAAGTTATTAAATATTTTGATGATATAAGTGGATCAACTTTAGATGGAAGTGTATCTGGAAAAACTCAGGTCATAACAAATCTATTAAATAAATTCGAACCTGGTTTTAATAGAGAAAGTACAATTATGATTGGTGATAGGGACCATGATATTACGGGTGCGAAAGAAAATGGCATTAAGTCTTTGGGAGTTCTTTATGGATATGGTGATATGGATGAAATTAGAGATGCAGACTATATAGTTGAATCTGTACCAGAGTTAAAAAAATTCTTATTGGGAGGTAAATAATGGAATTTGAACTAAAAAAATCCTTGCTAGACCAATTAGAAAAGCATGGTTATGGAAAACTTCTTGATGTGCAAGAACAAGTTATACCACATATGTTAGCAAAGGAAAATATAGTTGTTGAAGCACCAACTGGTTCAGGAAAGACCTTGGCATATGCAATACCTATACTAAATAGCATTAATGATGATAAAAATATAAAATATATTATTTTAGTTCCAACAAAGGAATTAGGATCACAAATAACCAAAGAATTTAAAAAATTTACAGACAAGGTTCTTTTTTTACCTGACCAAGTTGGCAGGGAAAGACAAATGGCTAGTCTAAAAAAGATAAGGCCAGAAATTTTGATTGGTATGCCCAATAGAATATTTGAATTAATTGCCTTAGGAAAAATAAAATTAAATCATTTGGAATATTTAATTATTGATGAAGGTGATAAGGTTTTAAAAAGAGAAAACCAGCAATATGTTGAGGAAATACTGAAAAGTTCACTAAAATCTACTCCATTAGCATTTTTTTCAGCAACTTTTAGACCTATAGATCAAGAAACAATAAGTCAATATAGAAAAGATATTGTTCATGTTAAGTCAAAGATAATGGTAGGTGAGATTAAACATTACTATTTGATGACAGATGATAAAAGAAAAACAGAAAATATGTTTAAAGTTTTAAAAGGACTTGATGCAAAGAAAAGTATAGTGTTTATAAATAGATCAGTGGGTGTTGAGGGATTGGTTGCAAGATTCAATCAACAAACCAGGGAGGTTTTTAAATTGCATACTGATATGGATATGCAACAGAGAAAAACTGTTTTAGAAAGATTTAGAAACTCGAATTATTCGATTCTAGTTACAACTGATGTTTTTTCTAGAGGGCTGGATATTCCTGATACTGATTGTGTTATTCACTATGACTTACCAAAGACTGGGAATATATATATCCACAGAAGTGGAAGAACAGGCAGAGGTTTTAGAAAAGGTACAGTTGTATCATTAGTTGCTGAAGGAGAAAAACAATTGTTTTATGATGTTCGTAGTATGTCGAAGTTACATATAGGGCAAATAGGACTCAGGAAAGATGGAAGTATATTCTATTTTGCTAAGATTTCAAATAAGAATTGAAAATTGGAGGTTGGGGTGCTATAACCCGGACCTCTTTGTTATTTCTAAAATGCTTAAAAATCATAACATTGGAATGAAGAAATAATCTAGGAGCATTTTCTTTACCATACAAAAAATCACCAACTAATGGATGACCGATGTGAGATAGATGAACTCTAATTTGGTGAGTTCTGCCTGTATGTAGTGTAATTCTCAAGAGGCTATACTTATCACTCCTAGACAAAACGAAGTATTCTGTTCTAGATTCTTTGCCTTTTAGAGTAACTATACGTCTGATACTTGGCTCATCTATTTTTGCGATAGGCAGGTTTATTAATTCATGATCTTTTTCAACTATACCTTCAACTAAAGCTATATATTCTTTATATGGTCTGTTCAAAGTAAGTGCATGTTGAGCAATTGGATGCTTAGCAAAAATAATCACGCCGGAGGTCGTTTTATCCAATCTGTTAATTGGATGCAGTGTTTTGTATCCATTTGCTTGCAGATGATATAGAACGCCATTAGCAATTGTGTTATTCATATGCCCTGAAGTTGGATGGGTTGCTATATTATAGTCTTTATTTAATGCAATATAATCGGAATCTTCATATAAAATATCTAAATCCATTTTTACAGGTTTAACATTTGAAACTTCATCCAAGTAAGGATCAATTGTTATCAAATCACCTTCATAAACTGGAGTCCAGAATTTATGGATTTTTCCATTAACTGTTACTTTATCATTGTTTCTCAATTTAATTAAATTATGTCTGGATGATTCTTTGCTATTTAAAAAGTTTTTAATAGACATTCCATCTTCATTCAAACTTATTGTGTAGTTAATTAATCTTTCTTTTTCCATGATACTCCTTATAAAAAAATCTAATTGTCATTATACTATAGTAAATAAACTTTGTCATTTTACTTTAATAACTTGGTGTAAGATTATATAATTAAGAATAAGGTGATAATTATATAATGAAAAAATATTAAAATTAAATTATTAACAATGATACATAAATAAATCAATTCATTAGGAGGGTAAATGAGAAAATTCACAATAACAAAAGAATATGAAGGATTATCAATTTTTGATTTTTTTAATGAAAAAGAATTAGATTTTGTGCCAGTTGCATATAGTATCAATAATAATCTTGTACCTCATGACACTATAATTAAAGAAAATGATTTTGTAGAATCATTTTCGCAAACACATAAGATTGGCTATAGTGTCTATAAAGAAAGTTTAGCTTTTTTATTAAGCTATGTAATAAAAACACTTATGCCAAAAGGTAATTTCGAAGTGTCACATACTATATCAAAAAGTATGTATGGATTGTTTAGAGACGGAAAATTGATTACAAACAATGATATAGTCAAAATAAAGGCCAGGATGAAAGCTCTAATTAAAGCGGACTTACCTTTTAAGATAAGGAGAGTCGCTAGAGAAGAAGCTATAGAAATTTTTAAAAATATTGGGAATCGTGATGAAAAATACAAGTATGGTGATAAATTTCCTGAAGAAATACCAATGTATAGTATAGGTGACGATATTAGTTACAGTGATTATTACTATGAACCTTTAGTGCCATCGACTAAATATTTAGAAAAATTTGATTTAATTCCATTTATGCCAGGTTTATTATTAAGATTAGCTAAAAGAACTAATCCTTCAAAATTATTTGCTTTTACAGAACAACCTAAAATTTTTGACATGATTGCGGAAACAAATAGAATTACAAATATTCTTGAACTTTCCTATATGACATCTCTCAATAGACAGATAATTGAAGGAAGAGGCAAAGAAATAATACTGATTGGTGAAGCACTTCAGGAGCAAAAACTTGCCGAAATTGCAAGTCATATATCTTTAAATAGCTATA
The DNA here is from genome assembly GCA_024635955.1 of Bacillota bacterium. GTDB lineage: Bacteria > Bacillota > TC1 > TC1 > TC1 > WTXA01. Next base: position 6,896 of record JAGXHX010000011.1, on the reverse strand, counting down.
AATATCAAATAGTAATGATTTCTGGACCATCATCTTCAGGGAAAACAACTTTCTCGAAAAAATTGAAAGTCGCTTTGATGGCTCATGGTCACAAACCGATTTTAATGTCCCTAGATGACTTTTATTTTAATCGGGACAATACTCCACTAGACGAAGATGGAAACCCCGATTTTGAAAATGTTCATGCTTTAGATATTGAACTTTTTCAGGATATTTTGACAAGATTGATTAACGGTGAAGAAGTAGAACCTCCAGTTTTCAATTTTAATACAGGCTTAAGAGAATACAACGGGAAAAAAATAAAAAAGGATAGAAAAAGTACTATAATTATAGAGGGTATCCATGGAATGAACCCTATACTAACAAATAAAGTCCCAAGACATATGAAGTATATAGTTTATGTTACAGCTTTAACACCTTTAAATTTAGATTCTTCCAATCATATTAAAACATCAGAAGCCAGGATTATTAGAAGAATGGTTAGAGATGATAGATTTAGATCCTTAAATATTGAAAAAACTTTAAGCTTATGGCCAAATGTTAGAAAGGGAGAGGAAAATAATATTTTCAAATATCAAGAATTGGCAGATATATATTTTAATTCCAGCCTGCCTCATGAATTAAATGTTTTGAAAGTTTATGCTGAACCTTTGCTCAAAAAAGTTGATCAAGATTCTAAATACTATATTGATGCTCAACATTTATTAAATATATTAAGATATTGTGAACCATTGGATGCAAAATGGGTTCCATCAAATTCAATTCTCAGAGAATTTATCGGACAAGGTGGTTTGGATGATTAATATAGGATGTCACATGTCAGTATCAAAAGGCTATAAATATATGGGAAAGAGAATATTGGAACTTGGAGGTAATACATTTCAATATTTTTCTAGAAATCCTAGAGGCGGGAGTGTAAAAGAAATTGATAAAAAAGATGCACTTGACTTAAAAGAATTAATGGAAGAAAATCAATTCGCTCCAATTTTAACTCATGCTCCATATACTTTAAATATGGCAGCGGCCAAAGATGACACATATGATTTTGCTAAAAGAATATTTCGTGAGGATTTGGAAAGACTAGAAGAATTGCCCAGCAAATTGTATAATTTCCATCCTGGAAGTCATACTGGTATGGGAGTCGACTGGGGCTTAGAAAGAATTATCAAAGGATTAAATCAGGTTGTTTTTAAAGAATCAACTTCTACAATATTATTTGAAGTTATGGCAGGCAAGGGTAGCGAAATCGGAAGTAATTTTGAAGAAATTAAGATTTTATTAGATAATGTAAACTATAGAGAAAAGTTTGGTGTTTGCTTAGATACTTGCCATTTATATGAAGGTGGTTATGATCTGGTAAATGACCTAGAAGGAGTTTTGGATCAGATTGAAAATTCTTTTGGCTTAGCAAAAGTAAAAGCTATACATTTGAATGATAGTAAAAATTCACTTGGTGCTAGGAAAGACAGACACGAGAAGATAGGTGAAGGATCATTAGGCATAGGTACGATTTTAAATATAGTTTCTAATCCACGTTTGAAGGATATTCCCTTTTTATTGGAGACACCAAACGATGAAGAAGGCTATGGAAGAGAAATAAGTTTGATTAAGGATATGCTATATAATGAGAGTAACTAAAAGAAGAAGCGACATTATTGAATTATTAAAAAAAGAATATTGGTATGCTAAGGCTGAACTTGATTTCACTAATCCTTATGAATTGTTAGTAGCAACAATATTATCAGCTCAATCAACAGACATTCAAGTTAATAAGGTTACCAAAGAATTATTCATAGTAGGTGGAACGCCTGAGAAAATGTCAGATATGTCTGTTGAAGAATTAGAAAATAGAATAAAAAGTATTGGTCTTTATAAAAATAAAGCGAAAAACCTGCTGGCTATGAGTAAAATATTACTTGATGACTATAATGGCAAAGTCCCTGAATCAATCGAAGAACTATTGCAATTGCCAGGTGTTGGAAGAAAAACTGCTAATGTTGTAGTTAGTAATGCTTTTAATATACCTGCAATAGCTGTTGATACTCATGTTTTTAGAGTTTCAAATAGATTAGGATTAGTCGATGCTAATAATGTTATTGACACAGAAAAACAATTAATGCAAGTTATTAACAGAGATGATTGGAGTAAGTTACATCACTGTTTAATATTTCATGGCAGACGTGTTTGTAAGGCAAGAAATCCTTTATGCTCAAATTGTTCTTTTACAGATAAATGTAAATACTATAAAAAACTTCCAAAAAAAATATAATAGTGATAGAATATAAGATAGATTTTTTTAAAAGGAGACTTACATGTTAAAATTCTTAGACAATCTAGTAAATGATAGTAAAAAGACTATTAAGAAAATGAGACCTTTAGTTGACAAGATAAATTCTTTAGAAGATGGCATCTCCAAATTGAGTGATGCTGATTTGATGGCACAGACGGCTATGTTTAAAGAAAAAATAGCTAATGGAGCTACAGTTGATGATATTATGGCTGAAGCATTCGCTACAGCTAGAGAAGCATCTATCCGTACCTTGGGTATGAGACATTTTGATGTTCAGTTAATCGGTGGAATGGTTTTGCATCAAGGTCGAATAGCTGAGATGAAAACTGGTGAAGGAAAAACATTGGTGGCTACATTACCGGTTTATCTAAATGCCTTAACTGGTAATGGTGTACACGTAATCACAGTCAATGATTACTTAGCAAAGAGGGACAGCGAGTGGATGGGTCAAATTTATAGATTCCTAGGACTTGATGTTGGCTTGATAGTGCATGATGTGCATCCTATGTCAAGAAAAGCAGAATATGAAAAAGATATAGTCTATGGTACGAATAACGAGTTTGGTTTTGATTACTTAAGAGATAATATGGCAGTTACAAAAGAGGCTATGGTTCAAAGAGAACTTAACTATGTTATAGTCGATGAGGTTGATAGTATTTTAATTGATGAAGCTAGAACACCTTTAATTATATCTGGTGAAGCCGACAAACCTACTGACATGTATGAAACAGTAGCTAAAATAATGCCTGTATTAAAAAAAGAAACAGACTTCACTACAGATGAAAAACAAAGAATAGCAACCTTGACTGAAGATGGTTTAGTTAAAGTTGAAAAAATGTTAGGTGTTAATGGTGTATATGAAGATAGTAATGCAGAATTAGGACATCATATAAATCAAGCATTGGTAGCTCAAGCCGTTATGAAAAAAGATGTAGACTATATTATAAAAGATGGTGAGGTTATCATTGTTGATAGTTTTACAGGACGTCTTATGTATGGAAGAAGATACAGTAACGGTCTTCATCAGGCAATAGAAGCTAAAGAGAAAGTTAGAATACAAAAAGAGTCACAAACTTTAGCAACTATAACTTTCCAAAATTACTTTAGAATGTATAATAAAATCTCAGGAATGACAGGAACTGCCAAAACTGAGGAAAATGAATTTAGAGAAATATATGGAATGGATGTTGTAGTAATACCTACAAATGTAGATGTAAACAGAAAAGATTACGATGACGAAATATATAAAACGGAATTTGGCAAATTTAATGCTATTGCTGATGAAGTTGCTGAAAGATATAAAATTGGACAACCGGTTCTAGTAGGTACTATTAGCATCGAAAAATCTGAAGCATTAAGTGGTTTGTTAAAAAGACGAGGAATTCCTCATCAAGTATTGAACGCTAAGTATCATGAAAAAGAAGCAGAAATTATTTCGATGGCAGGTCAATATGGAGCTGTAACTATTGCGACTAATATGGCTGGTCGTGGTACCGATATTGTTTTAGGCGAAGGTGTTACAGATACTGGTGGCTTATATGTTATTGGTTCTGAAAGACATGAATCAAGAAGGATTGACAATCAATTAAGAGGACGTTCAGGACGACAAGGAGACCCAGGTGTAAGCAAATTCTATATTTCCAGTGAAGACGATTTATTAAGAGTTTATGGTGGGGAAAGAATGCAGAACCTTTTAAAAATGGGAACTGATGATGAGTTGCCAGTTAATAATCCAATTATCTCAAAAGGTATAGAAAGAGCGCAAAAAGCTGTAGAGAACAGACACTTTGAGGCTAGAAAACAAGTGCTTGAATATGACAATATTATGAATCAACAAAGAGAGATTATCTATGGTCAAAGAAGAGATGTTTTATTTAAAGAAGATATTAAAAATAGCGTTATTTCTATGATTGAAGATGTGATAGAAAGTTCGGTTTATAGATTCTCTGAAGGTAAGGAACATACTTCTGATTGGGATTTGGAAGGTCTTTTGATTTATGGAGGACAAACATTCCTGCCTCATGCGGGTATAACGAAAGAAGACATAATAATAATGTCTGAAGAAGAAGTTAGAATGAAATTCAGAGAAATTGCTGTTGCTGCTTATGAGAAAAATGAACAGGAAGTCACCCATGATGTAATGAGATTTTTAGAAAAACAAGTTGTTTTAAGATCAGTTGATAAATTCTGGATGGCTCATATTGATAATATGGATGAATTAAGACAAGGTGTTAATTTAAGAGCATATGGTCAAAAAAATCCTTTAACAGAATATAAATTTGAGAGCTACGATATTTTCCAAGTTATGATTGAAGATATTAAAGAAGAAGTTGCAAGGTTGATTTATAGAGTCAAAATTGTAGAACCTCAAGAACGTATTAGGAATATTAAAGAAAATCGATTTGATGATGAAGGTGCTCAAACTGCTAAGAAGTCTACTAAAATAGGTAGAAATGATCCATGTCCTTGTGGTAGTGGTAAAAAATATAAGCAGTGTTGCGGGAGATAATTATGTTATCTGAAGATATCTTAGAACAATTTACTAAATTGAAAAAGGTTTATAGTGATATTAAGGAGTCTCTTTGACTTAGAAAGTAAAAGAGTGCAAATTGATAAACTTAATAAAGAAAGACTTGACGAGAATTTCTGGCAAGATCAAAAAAATGCTAGCCAAATAAATAAAGAAATTAACACTCTTGAAAATGACTTATCTGAAATAATTAATTTAGATTTACTAATTGGAGACATTACAGCTTCAATAGAATTATTAAATATGGATGAGGATAAAGAAATACTCAAAGAGTTAAAATCTTCAATAATAGAACTTGAGACTAAAATCAACAATTTAGAAATAAAAAAAATGTTTAAAGGCAAGACAGACTTTAAAAATGCTATACTAACACTACATCCTGGTGCAGGTGGCACAGAGGCTCAGGATTGGGTGGAGATGCTATACAGAATGTATTTAAGATGGAGTGAAAAAAAGGGGTTTAAAGTAAATATTCTTGATTTTTTAGCAGGTGAAGAAGCTGGAATAAAGAGTATTTCATTTGAAGTTGTTGGAGAATACGCCTATGGATATTTAAAATCCGAAAATGGTGTTCATAGGTTAATTAGAATATCACCATTTGATACAAACAAAAAAAGACACACTACTTTTGCATCTGTAGATGTCATCCCTGAAATAGAGGATGAAGAACTAATAGATATAAGAGATGAAGATTTAAGAATAGATACTTATAGAGCCAGTGGAGCGGGTGGGCAAAATGTGAATAAAAAGGATACAGCAGTAAGAATTACACATTTGCCAAGTTCTATAGTAGTGCAGTGTCAAAGTGAAAGAAGTCAGTTGACTAACAAAACTGCCGCTTTTAAAATATTGAAAAGCAAATTACTTGAATATAACAGAATTGAAGAAGAAAACAATTTAAAAAACTTAAGAAGTGATCAGAAAGAAATTGCATGGGGTCACCAAATCAGATCATATGTTTTTCAACCTTATCAATTAGTCAAAGATCATAGAACAAATATTGAAGCAGGATCAGTTGATTCAGTTTTAGATGGTGAATTAGATCAATTTATCAAAGGTTTTCTTTATGGAGGGGAATAATAATGAGAATAATAGGTAATGAAGAGCTGAATTTAACAGAAGGTAAGAATATTGTGTTTTTTCTAGGGCATGAATTTTCACTTGAAGGAACAAATATATTAAAAATAATTCCCAATATAAAAGGGAAAAATTATATTATAAACCAGAGTGGTTTTGATTTGAAAAAATTATGTTCATTCTACAATATGCAGACAGTCTTTCTTGAAGTTGATGCTCAACTAATAGATAAGGCTGTTTATTTATTCTTACAGGTTAATAATGAAGACTTAGACAATATTAAAAATATTATTGGTTGTAGTTTTAATACCAAACATCATATATTTTTAAACAATCCTGAATATTATTATCATTTTATTGAAACTTTTAATAAAAAATCAGTTGCAATTCATTTGCCAGAACTATTCAACCATTTCCCAATTCATATAGATGGTGTTCCAAATGAAGAAAACCCTTTTTATTATAAAGATTTATTTAATATTAAAATTTATATTGATCTTTATTGGGGTGATGTACTGGAAGATAAATTACATGTGAGTAATACAAAGGGTTATTTGTATAGTTATTTAGAAAATATTTATAAAGAAAAGAAAAATGAACTTGAGTCTATTTTGAAATATAAGATTCCAAGTAAGGCAATTGATCTTTCAATAGATAAATTTAATGCCAGACCATTAACATTGAAAGAAAATATTGAAAAATCAATTTTAGAAGGCGATTATAACTCCCTTCCAGAATTAGTTAAAAACCTTATAAATCATGATGCCAGTCAATTCAATAATATATACGAGTGGGTAAAATATTTAGAATGCAAAGCACCAAACAAGGTAATTCAAGAGATATTGGAAAATACTCTGAAATCTGATGATGCAATAATTGATAATAGATTTCTACCTATAGTTTATGAGAAGTTAGCTATAACTTATCAAAAAGAAGGGGATTTAAAAGCTGCAGCTAAATGCTACAGAAGATTTTCCGATTTGGAAGACATAAATGGAG
>JAGXHX010000010.1 GCA_024635955.1 Bacillota bacterium | reverse complement strand
GGATTAGGGTTTGCTCGAACTGTAACAATCAATAATCCAGTTGAACTGCCTAGAAATTTATTGTCGGCATTTGCAAGATTTAATTATACTTTGAATAATAAATATTTACTTACCTATACCTTTAGACGTGATGGGGTAAGTGTTTTCAATAAAAATAAACAGTGGGATAATTTCCATTCGTTTGCTGTGGCTTGGAAAATGCAAGAGGAGAAATTTATAAAAGATCTTGATTTATTTAACGAGTTAAAATTTCGTGCTGGGTGGGGGCAAACAGGTAATTCTAATATAGCTCCGTTTCAAACACTAAATCTTTATACAGTTAATCAAGGATCTGGTTTAGATGGTTCAACTGTAACTGGTATTATACCACTAGGAATTTCAAATCCAGACCTTATTTGGGAAACAACGGAACAACGTAATTTAGGATTAGATTGGGGAATTATAAGAGGGCGTTTTAGCGGATCTATTGATATTTATCAAAAAAACACTAAAGATCTTTTATTAGATAAACCTATTCCACCTTCAAATGGATTTACAAATACTACAGTAAATATTGGTGAAATTGAAAATAAAGGTTTGGAATTTTCGATTAATGCAAATATCATAAATAGTAAAGATTGTAAATGGACATTAGGTGGAAATATTTCTTTTAATAGAAATAAAATTGTAGACTTGGGTAATGAAGATACTTTTGGAGATGGTAGGGCTCATTTTTTTGGAAATAGATTAGGAACCGGTACTTTGACATCGCCTGTTAATATTTTTATTGAAAATGAAGCTATTGGGATGTTTTGGGGATTGGAGACAAATGGATTGTATAGGGTTGATGATGATTTAATTGGAGCTCCTGTATATGGTCCTGTAAATCCTGTTCTCGGGGATATTCGCTTTGTTGACCAAAATGGAGATGGCAAAATTGATGCTTCTGATAGAAAAATTATTGGAAATCCAAATCCAGATTATATTTATGGTTTTAATACAGAATTTAGCTATAAAGATTTTTCACTTCGTTTAAATTTTAATGGTAAACAAGGGAATGATGTTTTCAATGCAAAAATTTTCACAAACGGCTATAACGATAAACTTTTCACTAAGAACGTTTACAGAGAATTATGGCAAGATAGATGGACTCCTGAAAATATAAATGGAAGGTATCCGCGTCAGGGATTTAACTTAGGTGATGCTTCTGATGTATTGGTAGAAGACGGTAGTTATTTAAGACTTTCAACAGTAACTCTTAATTATAATTTATCTAGCAAGGCAGTAAAAGCAATTAAAATAAATAGTGCAAACATATACATAACTGGGAATAATCTTTTTACCTTGACAGATTATAGAGGTTATGATCCTGATGTAAATTCATTTACTTATGATCCAACAAGAATTGGAATAGATTATACAAGTTCTCCAGTACCAAGATCTTTTACATTAGGTATAAATATTAATTTTTAAGATAAATAATTATGAAATCAAATTATAAAGTTATAAAAGAAGCAAAACAAATTAGAAGCAAAATTTTCTTGCTATTATTTACAGTGGGATTATTAATGCCTTCATGTTCAAAGGATTTTTTGGTTGAACAACCAGAATATACAGTAGATGCATCAAAAGTTTTTTCAACTGAGGAGAGGGCAGAATTAGCTTATCAAGGAGTGCTTTCAAATTTAGAGAATGGTTTTTGGAGTAATCAAGGATATCATCAGCTAATATCTGCAGCAGGAGGTTTTTATTATCGTCCTGGTTCTGGTCATATAGCAGAATATAACAACTTCATTTTTAAAGATTCACAACCATGGCCAAATAATGTCTGGAATGATAATTACAACGTAATATTTGGGTTAAATGTTATTATTAATTATTTTGATGATAATTTTGACAATTTAGAAGAATTAAGTTCAGGGTATAAAAATGTTGTTGGAAAAGCTTATTTTTTAAGAGCTTATCAATATTTTAAACTGGTTAGATTATGGGGAGATATACCAATGCCACTTAAACCAGCTGTTGGGATAACACATACACCACTTTCAAAAGAATCAGATGTTTATGCACAAGTTATAAAAGACTTTGAGCAAGCAAAATTATTACTTCCCTCAGGTACTGGTCCTAATATATACAAAGGGCCAATAAAGGAAGCTGCAGATGCTTTTCTTGCAAAAGTATATGCTACTGAAGCAGGCTGGCTTAACAAGCCAGAGTTATGGGAAAAAGCCAAAATACATGCCGATCTTGTTATTAATTCAAATGAATATATGCTGTTAAGTGATTTAAAAAAGTTACATTCCACTGAAGGCAGGAATTCTGAAGAAGCAATTTTTGAAATTCAGGCAAATCCTGAAACCAATCTTAGTAATTTATCTCAAGCTTTTACTCCTGGAGGCTATGTGGCTAATATCTGGGGAGGGTTTATTAGAGTTCAGCCATGGTTATGGTATCAACAGGTTGGTGATAATTTATATAGTGATAATACCAGAGATTTAGTAAGTAATAAAATTATTGCCATAAGAGATCATGATCCAAGAGTAGATATTACTTATATCGATTCATCCTATGTACATGCAGATGGAAGAACAATTAGCGTATACCCTAAGGCTAAATGGGCAAGTGGTGCCTATCTTTATTCAGCTAAGTATATTGACAAGAATTTAACTAGTAGTGCAAGTAGAAATAATTGGAAAGTTTTGAGATACGCTGATATTTTGCTATTACGCGCAGAGATTGAAAATGAATTGAACGGACCAGCTACAGCTTATCAATATGTAAATAAAGTTTTGGAAAGAGCTAGATCAAACGGAAAAGGAATTTATCCGTTAAATTGGAATACTTCAAATGTAGCAACAAAGGATGATTTTAGAAAAAAAATTGCATGGGAACGTATCTATGAGCTAAATGCTGAAGGACATGAATTTTTTGAAGCTAGACGTAGAGGTAAAGATTTCTTGGTTAATAATTTTATTTCAGTACATAATAATTTTAATGATCCAGTCTTAGGAGCTCTTATTAAAACAAAATCTACTGATGATGGGATAATGCATTTAAAAATTCCTGTAGGTGAAACTGCAAATAATAATTCTATTGATTAAATTTCCTTGATAATAAATATATTGTTTATATAAAATTAGGAGGGAATTAACGCCCCTCCTTTTTTAATAGACTTAAGAATTTAGTAAAATTCTATTTAATATTTAAAAATATTTGATATATAAACAACATTTTTTATAACTATATAACTATAAGATTAATAACTATGAGTTTTTTTATAATAAGAATACAATATCTTTCATACGCAATATTTATCTTTTTATTTACATCATGTATTAAAAAAGAAATTAATACTATAAAACCATCAATAATTCCAGTTCCTGTTGTACAAAATATTCAAGATGGTGTTTTTGAATTAGATAATTCTATTACTTTTAATAGTGAAGAAGTATTTAAACCTGCAGCAGATTTTTTAAAATCTTATATAGAAAATGGTTCATTAATAAAATTAAATACTGAAGCTTCTAATACAAAATCAATTTTATTTATAGTAGATGAATCTATAGAAAATATAGAAGGATATAAGCTTACTGTTACAAGTAAAAAGATAATAATATCTGCTAAAAATTTAAAAGGAGCCTTTTGGGGTGTACAAACACTTCGGCAATTATTTCCTCCATGTTTTGAAAACAATTCGTGTGGTGATTTTATCGTTGGTATACAAGCTATAAAGATTGAAGATGAGCCAAAGTTTAAATACAGAGGAATGCATTTAGATGTTGTAAGACATATGTTTTCTGTAAACTTTATCAAAAAGTATATAGATATGCTTTCCTTATTAAAAATGAATACATTTCATTGGCACTTAACCGATGATCAAGGGTGGCGAATAGAAATAAAGAAATATCCTAAGTTAGGAACTCATGCAGCTTTTAGAAAAGAAACATTAGTAGGTCATGGAAGTGAAAAACCATTTAGATATGATGGTAAACCTTATGGAGGGATTTATACTCAAAATGAAATAAAAGATATTGTTGCTTATGCAACCTCAAGAGGTATTACTGTAATACCAGAAATTGAATTACCAGGGCATTCTCAAGCAGCTATTAGTGCGTATCCAGAATTAGGTTGTACAGGACAAGATGTTGAAGTAGCAACTAGATGGGGCGTTTTCGAGGATATTTACTGTACAAAAGAGGGGACATTTAAGTTCATTGAAGATGTGTTGGATGAAGTAATTGAATTATTTCCAAGTAAATACATCCATATTGGTGGAGACGAAGCTCCCAAAACTAGATGGAAAGAATGTGCATATTGCCAAAGTGTTATAATAAAAAAAGGGTTACATGATGAACATGAATTACAAAACTATTTTATTTCTAGAATAGAAAAATACCTTAATAATAAAGGTCGTCAAATTATTGGTTGGGATGAAATTCTTGAAGGTGGTATAGCTCCTAATGCTACAGTGATGTCATGGAGAGGGGATAAAAGCACTATTAGTGCAGCAAAACAGAAACATGATGTAATTGTAACAACTAGAGAATATAACTACTTTAATCGGTATCAATCTAAGTCTAAAACAGAGCCACTTGCCATTGGTGGATATTTGCCATTGGAAATGGTTTATAACATAAATCCAATACCAAAAGAATTGAATGAAAATGAAATGAAATATGTAATTGGAGCTCAAGGAAATGTTTGGACAGAGTATATTAAAACTTCTGAAGATGTTGAATATATGGTGTTTCCAAGAGCCATTGCTTTAAGTGAAGTTTTGTGGTCTAAGGACGAACAGAAGAGTTATAGCGATTTCTTAAGTAGATTAACTAGTTTTAAAAAGAGAATGGATGTTATTGGAGTTAATTATTCTAAACATATAGATAGACTTGACAAAAGTGATTTTAAAAAGTGATTTTTTTAAATTATAATAAAAAATAATTAATAAAAAATTATAACGATAATCATGAAAAAGCTATTAAATAGATATAGACTACAGTTATTTTTTACATTATTTTATTTTATAATTTTTTATATGTTGTATAGTTAGTTATTAGATAAAAAATTAGGTGTTTTAAGAAGTATTAATTAAGCACTAAAACATTTAAAAATAAAATTATAAAACTTGATGTCAATTTCAGAAAATACAGTAAAAAAAAGCTATACAGTTTCAATTGTAATTATAGCAAGTTTATTTTTCATATTTGGATTTGTAACTTGGATTAACGGGGCGTTAATCCCTTTTATGAAAACCATAAATGAATTAACAGATGCACAGTCATATTTAGTGGCATCTGCATCCTATATTTCCTTTGTTTTAATGGCACTACCAGCTTCTTATATATTAAATAAGATAGGCTATAAAAAAGGGATGTCTTTAGGGTTAATGATTATGGCTATAGGTGCCTTAGTTTTTATTCCAGCAGCAGCAGCCAGAACATATTGGGTGTTTCTTACAGGTATTTTTATACAAGGTATAGGAATGACACTGTTGCAAACAGCAGCAAATCCTTATATCACCATATTGGGACCCATAGAAAGCGGTGCAAAACGAATCGCCATTATGGGAATAGCCAACAAAACAGCAGGAGCACTTGGCTCCTTAATATTCGGTGCCATTTTGCTATCAGGAATAGACCAAGTCAAAGAAAAGTTAGGAAGCGCTACCTTAGAAGAAAAAGGTCTTCTGTTGAACAAGATGGCCGACAGTGTCTTTATGCCATATTTGATTATGGCTGCAGTACTGTTCATACTTGGTTTGTTAATTAGAAAAGCCCCACTGCCAAATGTAGAGGCAACTGAATCTAAAGACAACAAAGGAGCATCAACTACAAAAACCAGCATCTTTCAATTCCCACACCTATGGTTGGGTGTGTTGACTTTATTTGTATATGTAGGAGCAGAAGTTATTGCGGGAGACACCATCATTTCTTATGGCATATCATTAGGATTTTCTGGCGAAGAAGCCAAATTCTTTACTACTTACACACTCATGGTCATGGTTGCAACCTACGCTTTAGGAGTGTTTTTAATTCCTAAGTATGTTAAACAAACAACTGCATTAAAAGCCAGTGCCGTCTTAGGTCTTATTTTTAGTATTTGTATTTTATCAACAACAGGATTCACTTCTGTTTTATTTGTAGCTGCCCTAGGGATAGCAAATGCATTGGTTTGGCCAGCCGTTTGGCCATTGACATTGGAGGGCTTGGGCAAGTTCACAAAGACGGCTTCAGCCTTATTAATCATGGCCATTTCAGGAGGCGCCATCATTCCACCGTTATATGGACGAATGGTGGATGCCAATAAGCATGACCTAATAGCAAGTGGTATAAACAAAACAGAAGCAATGGCAAGTGCAGCAACAAGTAGCTATTGGATTTTAATCCCATGTTACGTCACCATTCTGTTTTTTGCTGTTTGGGGACATAAGATTAAGAGTTGGACAAAAAAAAGGTAGAATAAAGGGCTATCTTATTAAAATATAATTGAGACTATTAAAATAGTTAGTATCTTAAAATATTGAGTGAAATGTACAAATGGGGAATTATTGGGTGTGGGAGCGTTACTGAACTTAAAAGTGGCCCTGCCTATCAAAAAGTAGAAGGTTTCCAGTTATATGCTGTCATGTGTCGCGATATTGAAAAAGCTAAAGACTATGCTTTAAGGCATGGAGTTCAAAAATTTTATGTAGAGGCAGATGAATTGATTAATGACCCTGAAATCGATGCCGTTTATATTGCAACTCCACCAGATTCTCATGGGTATTATGCATTGAAGGTTGCTGCTGCGGGAAAAATATGTTGTATTGAAAAACCAATGACATCTACCTATGAAGAAAGTGTTCGTGTTAACAATGCATTTAAAGAAAAAAAAATACCATTGTTTGTTGCCTATTACAGAAGATCACTGCCCAGATTTCAGCAAATTAAAACTTGGCTT
>JAGXHX010000009.1 GCA_024635955.1 Bacillota bacterium | reverse complement strand
GCCCTATAATAAAAGGAAATTTTGACATAAAAAAGCCCCTTATAAAAGGGGGCTTTACTATTTATTCTTTTTTGCTTCTTTAGCTGCTTTTTTATTAGCTTCTATTTTAGCTTGTTCTTTAGAAACTCTTTCCAATTGGCTTAAGTTTTTAAAGATTGCTTCTTTTTCAACAATAACAATTACTTTATCAGAAATGTCCATTGAAAATGAATCATCATCTTCAGGAACTTTTGATACAGTACCGTGTAAACCACTGTATATTATCACTTTATCTCCAACTTTAAGATTTTTCATTGTTAAGATTTTCTCAGTTTTTTGCTTTTTTTGTGGTTTCAAAATTAAAAAATAAAATATTAATCCTAATGGAACCAAAAAATATAGTATTTCTTGTAAACTACCCATATTACACCTCTTTCCTTTACTCTTAATAATAACACTTTATATAAATTATTTAAACACTTTCTGAATAATATTTAGCTAAAAATCTAGTAGCAAAGGATTCGAATTCATCATTATCAATTGCACTTCGTATCTTTTCCATCAAACTAATTAAAAAATACAAGTTATGCCAAGTTACCATTCTAAATCCGCTTATTTCATTAGATTTAATTAAATGTCTAATATAACTTCTAGAAAAACTCCTACAGACATAACAATCACATTCATGGTCTAATGGAGTGAAATCATCAAAATATTGAGCCTTACGTATTGAAAAATATCCGTTATGACTTAATACTCCACCATTCCTACCTAATCTAGTTGGTAAAACACAGTCAAACATATCAACTCCAGCTCTCACACCTTCAATTAAATAGTTTGGAGTTCCAACTCCCATAACATAACGAGGTTTGTCTGCTGGTAATAACGGGGCAGTAAACTCTTGTAACTCAAGCATCAACTCTGCAGGTTCACCCACACTTAGTCCACCAATAGCATAACCTGGAAAATCGAGAGCAATAATTTCTTCAGCACTTCGTTTTCTAAGATCTTTATGCATCCCACCTTGCACTATACCAAATAAAGCTTGGTAATCATGTTTATGATAATCCTTACATCGTTTGGCCCATTTTGTTGTTCTTTCTAAAGCACTTACTGTGTAATTATAATCTGCACCATAAGGTGCACACTCATCAAATGCCATAGCAATATCCGAACCTAAGGCCATTTGAACCTCCATAGATTTTTTTGGATTGAAAAAATGTTTTGATCCATCAATATGAGATGAAAAATTTACGCCTTCATCAGTTATTTTATTCAGATTATTTAAACTAAAAACTTGAAAACCTCCACTATCAGTCAAAATAGGTTTATTCCAATTCATAAATTTATGTAAGCCACCGGCTTTTTTAATCAATTCATGACCTGGTCTCAAATACAAGTGATAAGTATTGCTTAATATAATCTGAGCACCAATTTTTTCTAATTCATTAGGAAACATTGTTTTAACAGTTGCTGCTGTACCCACAGGCATGAAAATAGGTGTTTGTATTTTGCCATGAGTGGTTTTAATCTCACCTCTTCTGGCATTACTATTCTTAGATTTTTTCAACAACTTATACTCTAACATTTTTTCTCCTTGTTTATAAACATTGCATCTCCAAAACTGAAGAATCTATATTTCTTTTCTATAGCTTCTTTATATATACCTAATGCAAATTCTCTATCCATCATTGCTGATATTAACATCATCAAAGTAGACTGTGGTAAATGAAAATTAGTGATTAAACTATCTATAACTTTAAACTGATAACCAGGCTTAATAAAGATATTAGTCCATTCTTCTGTAGCTATCACTTTATTATATTTTTGATAAACACTTTCTAAAACTCGTACAGAAGTAGTTCCCACGGCAATTATACGCCTATTTTCCTTCATTGCTGTATTTAGTATATTGGCAGTTTTACTTGTAATTTCATAATATTCTTCATGCATTTTATGTTCATCAGTATCTTCAACTTGAACTGGTCTAAATGTACCAAGCCCAACATTAAGCATTACAGATGTAATTATAACCCCTTTATCAGTAATCTTATTTAATAATTCGTTAGTAAAATGTAGTCCAGCTGTTGGTGCAGCTGCTGATTCACCGGCTTTATGATATACAGTTTGATATCTATCCTTTTCCTCTTTTGGTAATTTGCGCAATATATATGGTGGCAAAGGCATTTCTCCTAATTGATCCAAAATCTCTTCGAAAATACCATCATAATAAAATTGCATAATTCTACTACCTTCATTTGTTATATCAATACAAGTAGCTCTAAGTTTTTCAGAAAATTCTACTCTATCAGCAACTTTAACTTTCCTGCCAGGCTTAGCTAAACATTCCCATACATCTTTTTCTAGTCTTTTTAATAGAAGTAATTCAATTCTAGTTCCTGATGGTTTAGCCCCAAATAATCTAGCTGGTATAACTTTACTATCATTTACTACCAATACATCTCCTAGTGATAAATAATCTAAAATTTGGAAAAATATTTTATCTTCAGTAGTTTTAGCTATAGGATCTACAACAAGTAATCTGGAGCTATCTCGAGGAGTAGCAGGTTTTTGTGCTATTAAATTTTCTGGTAATTCATAATCAAATAATTTAACTTTCATTGTTCTCCTCTATAAAAATAAGCCCATAGTAAACTATGGGCTATCAATAAGTTCACGGTTTATGGAAATACTCCACGAATTTTTCTTGCTTCTACTAGACGACTCATTGCTAAAATAAAAGCTGCAGTTCTCATATCAGTTTTGTATTGATCTTTAGTATCCCATACTTCTTGGAAACTTCTAACCATTATATTCTCAAGTCTACTATTAATATCGTCTTCATTCCACATAAGTGATTGTATGTTTTGTGCCCACTCAAAATATGAAACTACTACACCACCAGCATTAGCTAAGATATCAGGAATAACAATAACTCCTTTATCATTTAAAATCTTATCATCTTCTGATGTTGTAGGACCGTTAGCTCCTTCTACAATGATTTTCGCTTTAATTTTATTAGCAATTTTGTCAGTAATCTGATTTTCTAAAGCTGCTGGCACTAATATTTCACATTCAGTTAATAATAATTCTTCATGTGAAATATATTCAGTTCCTGGAGCTTCATAACCTTTAATATCTCCATGAGTAGCAACATAATCATTTATTGCAGGTATATTAATACCATTCATATTTCTAATAGAACAAGAAACATCACCCACAGCAAGGATTTTACAACCCTCTTCATATAAAAGTGTAGCTGCAACTCTACCAACATTACCATAACCTTGGACTGCAATTGTAGTATCTTTTAAAGTTTTACCTAATTTTTTCAATATCTCTCTAGCAGAAAACATAACGCCTCTACCAGTTGCTTCAGGACGACCAAGTGAACCGCCAATATCAAGAGGTTTACCTGTTACTACACCAGGAACAGCATGACCTTGGAACATACTGTAGGTATCCATAATCCAGGCCATAGTTTGTGAATTAGTCCCAACATCTGGTGCTGGAATATCACTATTTGGGCCAATTAATGGCAAAATAGCTGCAGTGAATCTTCTTGTCAAATTTTTTAATTCTCTTATAGAAAGTTGGGTAGGATCGACTGTTATTCCACCCTTTGCACCACCATAGGGAATATTTACTACCGCACATTTTAATGACATCCAAGCAGCCAATGCTTTTACTTCATTTTGGTCAACATTTTGATGATATCTAACTCCACCTTTACAAGGTCCACGTAAACTTGAATGTTGAATTCTGTATCCTTCAAAAACCTTTACGGTTCCATCATCCATTCTTACAGGTAAAGCAACTTTAAGTTCTCTTTCTGGGTATTTTAGAAAGTTGTATTCGCTATCAGGAATATTTACTATAGCTGCAGCTTTATCTAAAGTTGCAAGCATTTGATCATAGGGATTATACTTAATACTCATTATGTTCCTCCTATATTTTTATTAAAACAATTATAATTATATGCTTTTAGCATTTGGTAGTCAATATTATCTATAGGTATTCTGTTTTAGATTGTACAAAATTAAATTCTTGTTGTTTCATATTAGAAACAACAAGAATTTAAAATAGCCTAATCATTCAAATTATTTATTTTTCAATACAGATTGCGCTGCTGCCAATCTTGCAATTGGTACTCTAAATGGTGAGCAGCTAACATATTGTAGCCCAACTCTATAACAAAAATCAATAGATGATGGATCACCACCATGTTCTCCACAAATACCTAGTTTAATATCTGGTCTTGTAGATTTTCCCTTTTTAACTGCCATTTCAATTAATTGGCCAACACCCTCTTGATCTAATTTGGCAAATGGATCAGATTCATATATTTTTTTATCGTAATAATCATCCAAGAAATTACCGGCATCATCTCTTGAGAAACCAAATGTCATTTGAGTTAAGTCATTTGTTCCAAATGAGAAAAACTCTGCTTCTTTAGCAATTGCATCAGCTGTTAATGCTGCTCTAGGTATTTCTATCATTGTACCTACTAAATAATCTATTTTTACTTCAGAATCTTTTAATATTTCTTCGGCAATTCTAACAACAATATCTTTAACATATTTGAATTCTTTTACATCACCAGCTAAAGGTATCATAATTTCAGGTTTGATTTTAAAACCTTTATTTTTAGTAACATAAAGAGCTGCTTCTATTATTGCTCTAGTTTGCATTTCTGCAATTTCCGGGAAAGTAACTGCTAACCTACAGCCTCTATGTCCCATCATTGGATTAAATTCATGTAAAGATTCGATTTTTTCTTCTAAAGTCTCTACGGATACACCCATATCTTTAGAAAGTGCTGCTATAGCATCACTTTCTTGAGGTAAAAACTCATGAAGTGGTGGGTCCAAAAGCCTAATTGTTACTGGTCTTTCTTCCATTGCATCATATATTCCAATAAAATCTTCTCTTTGCATAGGAAGCAATTTTTCAAGAGCTTCTCTTCTTTCAGCTTCATTGCTAGCAAGAATCATTTTTCTCATTTGAAAAATTCTATCCTCATTAAAGAACATGTGTTCTGTTCTAGTAAGGCCTATTCCTTCAGCCCCAAATTCTATGGCTCTTTTAGCATCCTTAGGAGTATCAGCATTTGTCCTTATTTTTAATGTTCGAATCTTATCAGCCCATTCCATTAAAATTGCAAAGTGTCCTGAAATTTCAGGTTCTACAGTTTTAATCTTTTCACCATATACATATCCTGAGGTTCCATCTAATGAAATAAAATCTCCTTCTTTGTATATCTTACCATCAGCTAACAATGTTTTTTTATCTTCATCTATTTTAATTTCGCCACAGCCAGCAACACAACATGTTCCCATACCTCTTGCAACAACAGCTGCATGTGAAGTCATACCACCTCTAACAGTTAGTATACCTTTAGCTGCAAACATTCCTTCAATATCTTCAGGAGAAGTTTCAAGTCTAACTAAAATTACATTTTCATTTCTTTTATCTTTTGCAATTTTAGCATCTTCTGCTGTGAAGTAAATTTTACCTGTAGCAGCTCCTGGAGAAGCTGGTAAACCTTTAGCAATAATTTTAGCATCAGCTAGTGATTGTTCATCAAATGCAGGATGCAATAATTGGTCTAATTGTTTAGGATCAACTTTCAGAATTGCCTCTTCTTCTGTAATCATTTTTTCTTCAACCAGTTCAACAGCAATTCTTAAAGCAGCTTGAGCTGTTCTTTTACCATTTCTAGTTTGTAAAAAATATAATTTTTTATCTTCAATTGTAAATTCCATGTCTTGCATGTCTTTATAGTGTTTTTCTAACCTATTAGCTATAGTTATAAATTCATCATAAACTGCTGGCATATCATCCTGTAAAGTTGAAATTGCTTTTGGTGTTCTAATTCCTGCTACAACATCTTCACCTTGTGCATTTATTAGATATTCACCATATATTTTATTTTCACCTGTTGCAGGATTTCTAGTAAATGCAACTCCAGTACCTGAAGTATCACCAAGATTACCAAATACCATCATTTGTACGTTTACAGCAGTACCCCATGAACTTGGAATATCATGCATTCTTCTATAAATATTTGCTCTATGATTATCCCATGAACTAAATACAGCTGTTATAGCTTCTAAAAGTTGTGTTCTTGGGTCTTGAGGAAAATCTTCCCCTAATTCGTCTTTATAAATCTTTTTGAATGTGTTTAAAACTTCTTTAAAATCATCAGCTGTTAAGTCCATATCAGCTGAAACCCCTTTGGCTTCTTTAATTTCATCTAAAACTCTTTCAAAATGTGATTTTTCAATACCTTTAACCACATCAGAAAACATTTGAACAAATCTTCTATATGAATCATAAGCAAATTTAGGATTATTAGATTTAGAAGCTAAAGCTTCTACAGATAAATCATTCATACCTAAATTTAGGACTGTATCCATCATGCCAGGCATTGAAGCTCTAGCACCTGAACGAACGGATACTAACAATGGATTTTGATCATCCCCAAATTTCTTTCCAGAAATTCTTTCTAAATTAACAATTCCTTCATCGATTTGTTTTATTATTTCCGCATCAATAACTTGATCTTTCTTATAATAATCATTACAAGCTTCAGTTGAAACAGTAAAACCTTGTGGAATTGGCATTCCCAACAATGTCATTTCAGCTAGATTTGCACCTTTACCTCCTAAAAGATTTTTCATAGACGCATTTCCTTCGCTAAACATAAATACGAATTTGTTTGACATTATATTTCCTCCTTAAAAAAACTACTATTTATTATACCATGAAATCACTATAAAATGAAATCATGTATTATGATTAATGTTAATATATTTATAACTACTATCTTCTATTCATCTAAGGCTTTTTTAACATAATTGGGTAAAGCAAAAGCACCTTTATGCAATTCTAAATTATAATATTTAGTTTCAAGTTCATTTAATTTCCATGCTTTTTCATTTAAATCTTTTAGAGGATGAAACTTTTTAGAAGCAAATCCAAATAGCCAGTGACCTGATGGGTAGGTAGGCATGTGAAATTCATAAACTTCTGCAATCTCAAAAGTTTCTTTAATCCTTTTATGAGCTCTGTTCATATTTTTTTTGTCTCTATCATAATAAGGGCTTTCATGTTGATTAATTAATATACCATTATCTTTTAAGGCTAAATAACAATTTGTGTAGAAACTTTTTGTAAATAATCCTTCTCCAGGTCCTATTGGATCAGTAGAATCAATTATTATCAAGTCATATTCCTTTTTTTTGCGCTCAATAAAAGCCACACCATCTTCAAAGAATAAATTGACCCTTGAATCATCAAGTTTTGATGAAGTTAATGGCAAGTATTCACGACAAGCTTTGACAACCATTTCATCAATTTCTACCATATCAATATTTTCAATACTCTTATATCTAGTAAGCTCTCTTACTGTTCCTCCATCACCGCCACCAATGACTAAAACATTTTTAATTTCAGGATTAACAGCCATAGGAACATGACTTATCATATCATGATATATGAATTCATCTTTTTCAGTTACCATCATAAGACCATCAAGAGTGAAAAATGTTCCAAATTCTTCAGATGTGAAAAAATCTATGTCCTGAAAAGGACTTTTATCATGATAAATTTGCTCTTTTATTCTTATTGAAAATTTTACATCATCTGTGTGATTTTCTGTATACCATAAATCCATAATATCCTCCTAATAGTTTTTACTGTAGAAAATTTCATACATTTCTTTTTTTATTTCTTTAATAATTTTATTTTTTTCTCTCAAAGCTAAATCTTTTTCAGTTATATCAAATAGATATTCATCAAGAACGAAATTCTTTAAAACCATTTTAGTATGAAAAATATTTTCTTGATAAACATTAACATCAATCATTTCATAGTCATTTTTAATCTCTTTAGGTATAAAATCTTGTATTGAAGCAATTTTATGATCAATATAGAATTTTTTGCCGTTAAGATCTCTAGTAAAGCCTCTAACTCTATAATCTATACTAATGATATCAGAATCAAAACTTTCTATCAAATATTTAAGACACTTTAATGGTGAGATAGTTCCACATGTTGAAACATCAATATCTGCTCTAAAAGAAGACACACCTTTCCTCGGATGACTTTCTGGATATGTATGCACTGTTACATGACTCTTATTTAAATGAGCTACCACATCAGTTGGATTTATTATACCAGCATTACATGATGGATCTAAAAATTTTTTAGGTAATTTTTCTTCAGAAATCATAATAGTAACACTAGCACCTTCAGGATCATAATCCTGCTTTGCGATATTTAGTATATACGCTCCGATAATCTCAGTAACATTTTTCAATATATTCGTAACACGTTCTGCAT
>JAGXHX010000008.1 GCA_024635955.1 Bacillota bacterium | reverse complement strand
TAACTTTATTGTTTTCATCTCGCCATAAAACCAACTTTTTTGACAATCTGGTTGTCCCCACTAGTTTGTTTTTCTTTAATTCCTTGGCATCAAGGACTAAATACCATTGATTTTTAATCATTATTGACCCCAAGTCCAATTACTATATTCATCTTTATCAACACCATACTGATGAGCATATTCAATATTATCAGCAATTTCCTTTAACATTTTAGCTTTCACAGCAGGTCCATTAGATCCAATGTTTTCCACCCTGTCTATCACACCAATTACTAAATTAAACCTATCAATCTTATTAATAATAGCTAATTCTAATGGAGTACTTATATTACCTTTTTCATGGTAACCATAAACATGAATCCTTTGTGGATCAGATCTTTTATAAGTCAATTTATGTATCAACCATGGATACCCATGGAAGTTGAAAATAACCTCTTTTTGTTTAGTGAAAATATTATCAAATTCGTCATCAGTCAACCCATGAGGATGGTCTTCATGAGCTATCAACTTAGCTAAATCAACAATATTTACAAAACGCACTTTAAGTTCTGGAAACTCTTTTTTCAGAATTGCTGTTGCAGCAAGTGCCTCTTTAGTAGTAACATCTCCACAACCTACTATAACCACATCAGGTTCTCCTTGACAACTTGCCCATTTCCAAATACCAAGTCCCTTTTTACAGTGATCGCTCGCCTCTTCAATATTTAAATACTGTAAGTGTTTCTGTTTATCTGAGACAATAACATTTATATATCCTGTACTCTCTAAACAATGATTAGCAGTAGACAGTAAACAATTTGCATCCGGTGGTAGGTATATTCTAACCACATCCGGACTTTTATTAGTTACAACATCAATAAAACCAGGATCTTGATGAGAAAAGCCATTATGATCCTGACGCCAAACTGTAGAACTTAAAAGAATATTTTCAGAAGATATTGGTGCTCTCCATTTAGCTTCTACTTTACTTATTTCCAACCATTTTGCGTGTTGATTAAACATAGAATCAATTATATGAGCAAAAGCTTCGTAGGTATGGAAAAAACCATGACGTCCAGTTAACAGATAACCCTCAAGCCAACCAATAAGTGTATGTTCACTTAACATTTCCATAACTTTCCCAAAAGGAGATAGTTCTCCTCCATCAGAGTCTACTTCTAGATACTCGGCTAACCAGACCTTTTTAGTTTCTTCATATACTGCTTGGAGTTTATTAGATGCTGTTTCATCAGGACCAAATAATCTGAAATTCTCAGGATTATTTCTAAATACATCACGTAAAAATTCGCCTAATGCTTTAGTATTACCATGTTCAACCACTCCTGGTTTATCCATATTGACTGCATAATCTCTAAAGTCTGGTAAATCTAAAGGTTTTCTTAAAAGACCTCCATTAGTAATTGGATTGGCACTCATTCTGCGATTACCTTTTGGTGCCATATCCTTTAATTCTTGTATCAATTTACCCTTTTCATCAAAAAGATTTTCTGGACTATAACTTTTTAACCATTCATTAAGCATTTTTAAATGTTCAGGATTTTTATGTATTTTATTTAAAGGTATTTGATGAGCACGCCATGAACCTTCTACTTGATGACCATCAACTAACTTTGGTCCTGTCCAACCTTTTGGTGATTTTAAAATAATCAGAGGCCAGTCTGGTCTTTGGTCAACTCCATTTATACGGGCGTCATTTTGAATTCGTCTAATTTCAAGAATGGCTATTTCCATAGTTTCAGCCATTTTTTTATGCATTTTAATAGGATCATCACCTTCTACCAAATATGGTTTATAGCCATATCCTTTAAAGAGAGATTCAAGTTCCTCGTTACTAATCCTAGCAAAAATTGTAGGATTGGCTATCTTATAGCCATTAAGATGTAATATAGGCAGTACTGCCCCATCTCTAACAGGATTTAAAAATTTATTTGAATGCCAAGAGGTTGCCAGTGGGCCAGTTTCTGCTTCCCCATCCCCTATGACGGTAGCTACTATTAAATCAGGATTATCAAACGCAGCTCCATAACCATGAGAAAGACTATAGCCTAGTTCTCCACCTTCATGGATTGAACCAGGTGTTTCAGGTGTACAATGGCTACCAATTCCTCCTGGAAATGAGAACTGTTTAAAGAATTTTTGTAGTCCCTCTTCATCTTCAGTTATTTCAGGATAGATTTCAGAATAGGTCCCTTCCAGATAACCAGGCCCAAGAACTCCTGGAGCACCATGGCCAGGTCCTGCAATATATATTACGTTTAAATCATATTTTTTTATTAATCTGTTTAAATGTACGTAAATAAAAGATAAGCCAGGGCTTGAGCCCCAATGTCCTAACAAACGTCGCTTAATATGTTCCTTTTTAAGAGGTTCTTTTAGTAAAGGATTTTCTTGCAAATATATCATTCCTGCAGCTAAATAATTACAGGCATTCCAATATCGATTTATTTTATCAAGTTCTTTTTCATCAAGTTTAAACATAATCTCACCTCAACCTTACTTCACATTTATTTATATGTTTTCATTATAGCATAAAAGAAAACCTGCAATATTATAAATATAGCAGGCTAAAATAAAGGATAAATATTAATTATATTTTTTTGTTTAATAACATTCTTTCAATCCCCTTACTGTTTACAGGTTGACTAAAATAGTAGCCTTGTATAAAATCATAATCATTATTAAATTAGGATTTTATTTCTATATCACCATTTATATAAAACTAATTTTATTTCTGCCAGTTTGCTTAGCATTATCTAAAGCAGTGTCAGCTCTTTTGATTCCATTAAGAAGTTCATCTTCATCATTGTTAAAAATAGTTATTCCAAAACTCATAGTAATATATACAGTCTTTTCATCTATTTCAAAATTGTTGTTTTCTATTTTCGTTCTTATTTTTTCCACCAATTTATATAAATCCAGTAAATTTATATCTGGGATTAATATCAAAAACTCTTCTCCACCATATCTAGCGACTAGATCATAGCCTCTTAAGTTCTCTCTTATTAAATTTGAAATGGAAATCAATATTTTATCTCCAGTATCATATCCATGTTGATCATTTATATGTTTAAAGAAATCTATGTCTCCAATTATTATCCCCATATTTTCAGATGTTCTTTTTTGTTTACTAATCTCAATTTTTGCAAGGTTTATTATAGCTTCTCTATTATATAGACCAGTCAGAGAATCTGTCATAGATTTTGTTAATAATTCTTCTTGATATAAAGTGGATGTAATCAAAAATATACCTAATGTAACAATAAAAGGCATAATACTTATTATAGATACTGTAATAGCATTGATTAATGATGAATTCACTAAATTATGAATATTTGCTCCAATAATTGTTAAAATTATTGTAACTACAGAAACAAAAACAGCTATTATAAAATAAATACTAATTGCAAAACTTTCGTTTTTTATTTTTTCATTATTGTTCTTATTCAAATGAAAAATTATTTCAATAAAATAAAATATCTGAAATATAGAAAATATTATTATCCTTGTATTAATAGATTTACTTAAGTAAGTATAAATTAATAATAAAAAAATAAATAAACCAAACATACTATAATCAAATATATAGTTTATTTTTTCTGTTTTTTTAAATTTTATAATACCGTGTAAAACATTAATTACACCAAACATTATGAACATGTTTGCTACAATTATAGTTATGAAACCTGGAAAATAATTGTTGAAAGTCAAAATTAAATAACCAAAACCTATTGATAAATAGGCTGTTATTAATTCTGGTAATCCCTTTAAGTTCTTTTTATTTATATAGTATATTAATAAAGCAAAAGAAAAAATAAAATTTAAAACAGTTGCATTTATTAATGTTGTACTAATATCCAATAGTAATACACCTCCTGAAAAATTTAAATTATTTAGTAATTATTGCTTAAATAGTTTATGATAGTTTTTTACAAAAACATTCACTACATCAGGGGCAAATTGAGTTCCTGAATTATTTTTTAGTTCATCAATAGCCTCTAGAATAGTTAAGTTCTTTTTATATGGTCTTTCTTCTATCATAGCATCAAATGCATCAGCAACTCCAATAATTCTAGCTGGAATTGGAATTTCATCACCTGCTATTTGATTAGGATACCCAGTTCCATCCCATCTTTCATGATGATATAAAATGTATTTTGCTATATCCGAAAATACTGTCGTTGAAGATAGAATCCTATAACCTTTTTCACAATGTGTTTTTATTATAGTAAATTCATCTTCATTTAATTTACTCTGTTTATTTAATATATGTTCTGAAATGGATACTTTTCCAATATCATGAACCAATCCACAATACCCAATCATATTTATATCTTCAGGTGAAAATTGCATTTCTTCTGCTATCAACTTGCAAATGTCACTAACTCTATTTGAATGATCAAATTCTCTTTTACTCTTTTCAAATAGTGCTTTTAATATAACTTGCAAAGAGTAATCTCCATGCTTTTTACCTGTATATAATCTTTGCTTCTTTATACTTGTTTGTAAATCATTGACTATATCAAGTAGATTTTCATTAATTTCATTTTTAGTACCATAAACTAATGTTAATAATAATGGGATTCTAGTATCATTAATTTTAAAACTATCTTTAATCTTTTTAATAAATATTTCAGCTTCTTCACTAGTAGTATTAGTTAGTATAATACCAATTCTTTCTTCACCTATTCGAGCAATAATCTTGCTAGAATCTAATAATTCTGAAATAATATTCGCAGTTTTTTTAAGAAGAATATATCCTTCACCATAACCAAAAGCATTACTAGTCATCTTTATTCCTTCAATATCGGCCATTATAATAGTAAGAGGCAAGTATACATTATTGTCATATTCCTTTAGACCATCTTCAAAGAATGATCTGTTATATAAACCTGTTATAAGATCTCTCTGTTCTGTATATTTCAATTGCTCTTCCATTTTTCTTTTTTCAGTAATATCTTTTCTTGTCCCTAATATATAAACAAGCATATTATTTTTATATATCGGTGTTAAGCATGTTTGAATAATTTTCTTCTTGTTATCCAATTCAAATTCCCCCTCATATAAAATTCTACTGTCACTATTTATACAAAGATGAATTTTTTCATAAAAAGTTTCGACTTGTTCTTCATTAAAAAAATTATATAATTTATTTATCCGGCTTTTTTCAATATTTTTTTCCATTAAGTCCTTATCATAATCATTGTTCTTTATATAAAAAACATTGTTTACATCTTTAACATCCAGCATGAACATTGCATCCTCAGATGATTCGAAGACATTATTTAGCATTTGTTCAACATCTTTTTTTTCTTCAGACAATAATTTTATTTCTGTTATATCTTCAATCCTAACAATTTTTTTATCCATAGGTATTATTTCTGAGCCTTGAATTGATATTCTATACCATTTTTCATTATCAGACACATTAAATTTTACGTCTATAGTTTGATCTTTATTAGACTTTAATGCTTTCATAATAGCTAAAAGTAATTTACCTGAACTATCTTCTGGAAATAAATCTAAAATATTTTTTCCTACATATTTATTATCCTGTTTATCCATTTCATTAATCTTGCCAATGACAATATTTTTTATTTTTAAATTTTTATCAATAGCTAATACTATGTCGTCAATAGCAAAATACATCAACATTTTCTCATCACGTTCTTTAACCTCATCAGATATATCAATTATAGTGGTAATTTGAAGACCTTCTTCTGTACTATATGTTTTTAATCTAAACCATTTATTTTGTTTAGGAATAAATTTTTCAATATCCTTTTTATTAAGATCATTTTTAGGATCCAATAAAATATCTGATAGTTTAATATTAAAAATAGGACTTTGATCTAATATTGTAGACATCTTATTTCCTAATATATCTTTATATGGAATTCCGATTAGCTCAGCAAAATTAACATTTAAATCTAAAACTTCCAGATCAATTTGTTCGCCTTTTTGGTCATATATAACATTGCTACCTAAAACTGCTAGTTTCATTGTATTGATTATATCTTTATAAAAATGACTTTCCATCCATATGTCCTTCTTTCATTATCTTAATACTTAACCTTTGTGGCAACCATATTTATTATTTTAAAGTCCACTGGTCTTTTCATATGGCCAGTCAATTATTCCACCCAAATCAAAAATATTTTTATAACCCATCTCCACTAATATTGCTGATGCAGTTGCACTTCTATTACCACTACGGCAATAGACAAAATATATGGCGTCAATATCTGGAATTACTTCTCCCGCTTTTTCATTAATTATATCAAGAGGTAATAATATAGCATCTTTTATATGTTCTGTCTTATATTCTTCAGGAGTTCTTACATCAACTAAGATAATATTTTTTTCATTATCTAGCCTGTTTTTCGCCTCTTCTGCCGTGATTTTAGTCACCTTTGATACCTCTTCATCCTTATTATTTAAGTTGTTAGCATTAGAACAACCAACCAGTGCAATAAAAAATATAATTAATATTATCATTGAGTTTTTTTTCATTTAAGTCAAACTCCCTCCTATTAAGAATAGCTATCTTACCAAGCTCTATTATAGTATTTAATAAATATTTCAGCAATTTCAGGATCAAATTGAGTTCCGGCATATTTTTTTATTTCTAATATAGCTTCATCCATTTTCATCTTAGGGCTATATGGTCTATCAGATATCATAGCATCAAAGGCCTCGGCAACTGCAATGATTCTTGCTTGTATTGGAATATTGTCACCCTTTAACCCTTTGGGATAACCTTTACCATCCCATCTTTCTTGATGGGCCAGAACAAATTCTGCTATTTCAGACAATTCATTTACAGAACTAAGGATTCGGTAACCTACTTCACTGTGTTTTTTCACCTCATCCCATTCTTCATCTGTCAATTTATCTATTTTATCTAATATTATATCGTTAACTCCAATTTTTCCTATATCATGCATTAATCCTGCAATTCTAATTTGTTTAATCTCTTCCTGATTGAAATCCATTTTTGTTGCAATAAATTCACAAATTTCTGCAACTCTTTTTGAATGATGCATTTCTCTAATATTTTTTTCAAATAAAGAATTCATTATTACATCTAATGTCTTACTTCTCATACTAGAACTTTCAGTCAGCTTATTACGGTACATTTCATCCTCTGCATACCTGAATACTTTGTCCATGCTCTCTGAATATACATTTTTTACACCATACCCTAAAGATAAGGAAAGTACAATATCGTCTACATGCTCTTTACTTAAAGTTGTTATAATTCTTTCAATAAGTTTTTCCGCACCTTTTGAATCAGTTTTCGGCATTAATATAACAAATTCGTCACCACCGATTCTTGAAATAATTTCATCTGCTCTGGCTTCTTCTTTTAAAATATTGGCAATCCTTACTATTAGTTCATCACCTTTTTGATGACCAAATGCATCATTAGTCAACTTCAAACCATTAACATCAGCCATAATCAAGGAAATAGGAAGATTTCTTGGTGTATCTAACCTAGATAATTCCTCTTCATAAAATCTGCGGTTATATAAACCGGTTAATTGATCACGATAACTTAGTCTTAGCATTTCAGCTTCTGCTTTTTTACGTTCTTCAATATTTCTAGATATGCTTACAACCTCAATTTCTCCATTAGTATTATATTCATATCTTGAAGAAACTTCAACCCAAATTATGTCACCGTTTTTACAAGTTTCTTGAATCTCCATTATGTGGGGTTTTTCTGAATTTGAGTCACTCTTAAAAGCTTCTATGTGCTTTGGAATAACTTTTTCTACTATTCCAGAAAATTCTTTAGCAAAAACATCTTGAATATTTATATCCAAGAATTCTGATACAGTAAATCCTAGCAGTTTTTTTATTGATGGAGTAACATAAACAATTTTATTTTCAGTTGTATTAAATACTGATATAACATCAACAGCATTTTCTGTTATTAGACGATATTTAAGTTCGCTTTTTTCAAGAGCTATTTCACTTTTCTTACGATCCGTAATATCTTGCAAAGAGCCTTGCATATCTGTAACTATCCCATCCTTTATTATAGGATGACCGATAGTTTGTACCCACCTTCTTTTCCCTTTATTTGTTATAACTTCCCACTCCTGGTTATAGGATTCTTTATAATTAATAGCCTTATCTATTGCTTTTATTGCCATTTCTTTATACTCAGGAACAATAAACTCAATTCCTTCAGGTACACTTGGCGCACCATTATTGATAGGTACTTCTAAAATATGAAATACTTCCTTCGTCCAAATCTGGGTCTTATTTTGTACATTAAATTTGAAACCACCAATTTTGGCTGCCTTTTCCATTTGTCTAAATAAAATGTTTTGTTTAGCTAATTTCTCCTCATTTTTTTTGCTATCTGTGATATCAATAAAACTAATGATTATTTTTTCAATATTTTTATTCCCATCTAAAACAGGGTACCCATTAACAAGTAGCCATTTGCGGTTTTCTTTCCTAGTGGTATCAACTCCTATGATGAATGGTTTTATAGCTGATTGTTTTTTAGTTACTTTAATTACTGGATAATCATCTAATTCTAAATAACTACCCTTTTTAGATACAAACCGCCAATCAGAATCAGACGCTAATTTACCCTGCATTTGTTCCAATGAAAGTCCTAATAATTTTTCTGCTTTTTTATTACAGGATAAAACAGCTGAATTAGCATCATGTATTATAATTCCAGCTTGTAAATTATCAATTAATAGTTGTTGTTCTTCCAGGGATTTCTCCAGTCTTTTTTCTAGAATTTTACTTTTAGTAATATCTCTTGATATTCCAAATATTCCAATAAATTCATTATCTTGATTTAAAATTGGACCCTTTGTACTTGAAACTATGTGAACCTCGTTATTTTTATAGGTTAGTTTTTCAATAATTGTCATTGTTTTTTTTCCGGTCATCATTTTCTTTTCACCAGACATTATTATTTCAGCCTCTTCTGGCTTAAAAACTTCTGTATCATCATTACCTAATATATCATCTGCTGACATACCACATGTTTTTTCTGCAGCTTTATTAAAAAGCAGATACTTGCCTGAAGTATCTTTTATATAAATTGAATCGCTGGTATTATCTATTATAGATTTAATCAGTTGTCTGTTTACCTCTAAATCTTTCTGCATTTTTTTTCTTTAGTAATATCTTTTAGAATACAATGAGTTTGTTTGAATTCCCCTTTTTCATTTGTTCCAATTTTTCCATCGAAAGCAGTAGATAAAATGTCACCATTTTTATGAATCATCTCAAATTCTGACTGAAAAAAACCATTTTTCTTAAATAAGGGGAATTTTTCTCTAAAAGATTTCTGATATTTTTTTACCAAAAAATCACCAAACCATTTTCCGATGACTTCTTCACGAGTATAACCAAGTAAGTTAATCCATTTTTCATTTACATCAATAAAATTACCGTTAATATCTAATGATTGATATGCTAAAGGTGCCTTATCAAATAAAGATTTAAACTTTTCTTCACTTTCTATCAAGTTTTCATATATTTTTTTTTGTTGTATTGTCTCAGTATTATCTTGGAAGGTCATAATAAAATAATCTTTGTCCAAGGATTCAACATCTACAACCAACTCTTGATCTTTATTAATTGAAGAAGTAACAAATTGAAAAATACCTCCATTTGAAGCTATATTACTTATTTTTTCAAGCAACTCAAGTGAATAAAAATCTGAACCCAACTCTAACTCTGATGCTTTTTTACCAATAACATCATTTTTTGTATAACCAAATATTTTATCAAAAGCTGGATTTGTTTCAATATAAATATAATCTATAGGTTTATCATCAGCATCATAAATGAGTTTCTGATAAGAATAGCCAAAAGGTGACTTATTTAAAATCTGTTGGTATAAATTTTTCATAATATTCACTTCCTAATTTTATATTAATCTTAGTTGCTATATATTTTATTATATTCTTTTTTCATCGAATTGTATAACTTTTTTATTAATTAAATCATATTTAATTAATATACGAAAAAGGAACTCCATAAATAAATGGAGTTCCCAAGTGGGTAAATATTAACTACATATTTTTTTCAATAGTTAAAAGCAACATGTCCGTACCAGCACTATCACTTAAACGAACAGAACATTTATATTCTCCGTCAGTCCAACTAAAATCAGTCCCATACTCATCTTTAACTTCTTGATAACCTTCTTTACTACTATATAAATCGTGATAATGAGCAACAATAGTTGCTATTTGTTCTGTGGTTACATAGCCTGTTGAATAACGTATAAGATTATAGTAATAATCTTCACGATAATCATATATTGGTACACTATCAGCAAAAGCCTGATCTATTACATCCTTAGGATAATCAGTAAAGTATTTATTCTCAGCAGCATACTCTGACTTTGGAACACCAAAAGCAATATAAACACTAGTACCTAAAGCATCTAGAAAACCTTCATCAGAAATGGCGATGTTAACTCTTTGCTCACCTATAGAACCCTCAAAGTCATATTCATCGTAGCTATCCTCTTCATCAACAGAATCAAGTAACTTTTTATAATAATCTACTAGTTCATCTTTTGAAGCACTAGATTCAAAATCCACAATATATATGTCCTTACCAAAAACATAATTAGTATCCTGTTTTACTTCATATGTACAATTATTAACTCTCAACGCCTTATAAAGTGGCATAAAGTCCTTTGGATAATCAGATAATACCTTGATCTCCCCTTGGATACTTTTAACTTCTTCCTTAGATTCCTTATCACTACAACCACTTAAGGACAATAATGCTATAAGAAAGAATATAAACATATAAATAATAGGATGAAAAACTTTATATTTTTCGTTTGTCTTCTTTGCTATCCTCATAATACAATACCTCCTACTATATTATTTGCTTTAAGTTTATAATATAGTATCATTTATTGTCAATATAGTGGCTAAATGACCATCAATAATTTGATGGTCATTTAGTCCTTATATTAATTTTTTCTTTAATTTAAGCAATATCAAAGCGATCTGCATTCATTACCTTATTCCAAGCAGAAATGAAATCTTTTACAAATAATTCTTGTCCATCATCACTTGCATAAACCTCGGCAATTGCTCTTAATTCAGAATTCGAACCAAATATTAAATCTGCTCGAGTAGCAGTCCATAATAAGTCACCTGTCTTGCTATCACTACCTTCAAAGATATCACCACCATCTATTATTGGCTTCCACTTAATACCCATATCCAATAGATTTACAAAAAAGTCATTAGTTAGAGTTTCAAATCTATTTGTGAATACTCCATTTTCCGACTGGTTATAATTAGCATCTAGAACACGCATACCACCAACCAAAACTGTCATTTCAGGTGCTGTTAAGCCAAGTAATTGAGACTTATCTAAAAGCAGTTCTTCTGCAGTAATACTAAATTTATCCTTAATATAATTTCTAAAACCATCAGCTTTAGGTTCGAGAAAACTAAATCCAACTATATCTGTCTGTTCTTGAGTGGCATCGGTACGTCCAGGAATAAAGTCAACTATCATATCAAATCCAGCGTTACTTGCTGATTTTGCCACACCAGCACAACCTGCAAGTACAATAATATCTGCAAGAGATACCTTTTTTGAACCTGTTTGGTTGTTATTAAACTCCTGTTGTATTTTTTTAAGAACTCCAAGTACTCTTTCTAATTGTAGAGGTTGATTAACATCCCAATCCTTTTGAGGTGCCAGTCTAATACGAGCACCGTTAGCACCACCACGTCTATCAGAACCACGGAAGGTTGCCGCAGAGGACCAGGCAGTATAAACTAACTCAGAGACATTTAGTCCAGAGGCTAGAACTCTTTCCTTAAGTTCTTTAATATCTTTATGATCAATTAATTCATAATCAACTTTAGGTACAGGATCCTGCCAGATCAGTTCTTCTTTTGGAATTTCAGGACCTAGATAACGAGAACGAGGTCCCATATCCCTATGTGTAAGCTTAAACCAAGCTTTGGCAAATGCTTCAGCAAGCTCTTCAGGATTTTCTTGAAAATGTTTGGCTATTGGCTTATATATTGGATCCATTCTTAAAGCAAGATCAGCCGTTGTCATCATTGGCGCATGTCTTTTTGTTGGATCATGTGCATCAGGTACTAGATCTGCCGCAGCAGGATCAGTAGGGTGCCACTGCCAAGCTCCAGCTGGACTTTTTGCCAAGTCCCAGTCATATTTAAAGAGAATATTTAAATAACTATCATCCCATTTAGTTGGAGTTTGAGTCCAAGCGCCTTCTATGCCATTAGAAATGGTATCAACACCATGACCACTGCCCATAGTGTTTTTCCAACCTAATCCTAGTTCTTCTATATTAGCTTTTTCAGGCTCTGCCTCAATATGAGTTTTACTACCAGCACCATGACATTTACCAAATGTATGACCACCTGCAACTAGAGCAACTGTCTCTTCATCATTCATAGCCATTCGATCAAAGGTATCCCTAATGTCTTTACCTGATTCTACTGCACTAGGTTTGCC
>JAGXHX010000097.1 GCA_024635955.1 Bacillota bacterium | reverse complement strand
TCCATAGTGGATGATTCCCCAGGAGTAACTAGAGATAGATTGTATGATAATGCAAACTGGCAGAAACATAATTTTATTATAATAGATACAGGTGGAATCCAATGGGAAAAAGAAGATATTAGTAAATCTATAGCCAAACAAGCTCAAATAGCAATTGAAGAGGCTGATGTCATATTAATGGTTGTTGATAGTCAAATTGGTGTTACACTTGATGATCAAAAAATTTCTAGTATATTAAAAAAAACAGATAAACCAGTTGTAGTAGCGGTAAATAAAACGGATAATTTCCAAAAAAGCAATTACTATGATTTTTTTAGTTTAGGATTAGGTGAGCCTATTCCAATATCAGCAATTCATGGTGGTAATATGGGAGATTTACTAGATGAAATAACTAATAAATTTCCAACTGAAATTTTTGATGAATATGAAGATGACACTTTGAAGATGGCTATAATTGGAAGACCTAACGTAGGGAAATCCTCCCTTGTAAATAAATTGGCAAATGCAGAGAGAGTTATTGTTAGTCCTATTGCTGGAACAACAAGAGATTCTGTAGACCAAAAGGTTATATTTGAAAATGAAGAATATATTCTAATTGATACAGCCGGTATAAGAAGGAAGTCGAGAGTTGGAGATGCATTAGAAAAATTCACAATCATTAGATCATTAAGAGCTATAGAGAGATCTAATGTTTCTTGTATTTTGATTGATGCAGTTGACGGCGTAACAGAACAAGATAAGAAAATTGCTGGTTATGCATTTGAAAATGGCAAAGGAATAATTATTGTCATTAATAAATGGGATTTAATAGAAAAAGATGGGAAAACCATGAAAAAATTCGAAGAAGATATTCGTGATGAACTTACCTTTTTAAGTTATGCCCCAATAATATTTATTTCTGCTTTAACAGGAAAAAGAATTTTCGATTTATTGAAATTAGCTAGACGAATTAACATAAATTGTAATAGAAAGATTGAAACATCTATTCTAAATCAATTGTTAAGAGAAATAGTAACCTATAATCCTCCGTCAAGAGAAAAAGGTCGAAATTTAAAAATATATTATGGAACACAGATTAGAGTTGCACCACCATCATTTGCTCTATTTATCAATGATGAGAAATTGATGCATTTTTCATATAAACGACATATAGAAAATAAGTTCAGGGAAGCCTTTGATTTTGAAGGTACACCAATAAGAATTTATCTTCGAAATAAAAAAGGAGATGCGTAAATTGAGAATCTCAGTAATAGGAATTGGCAGCTGGGGAACAGCCTTGTCATTACATTTGTTAAAAAATGGTCATCAAGTAACTATCTATGGAAGGCTTGAAGATAATATAGTCCAAATTAATAAAGATAAAACACATCCGTTTTTACCAGGCATAGTCATTCCTGAAGAGTTGAAAATCACAGGAGATTTAAAAGAAGCTTGTAATAATGAATATTTAATTCTTGCAGTTCCTTCACCTTATGTTAGAGAAGTAGTTAAAAAGATGTATAGAGCTGGATTTGGCAAGAAAATAATTATTAATGTAGCAAAAGGCTTTGAAATTGAAACAGGTTATAGATTATCAGAAGTTGTTTCTGAAGTTACCAAAGGAGAATACGATTATTGTGTTCTTTCTGGACCTACTCATGCCGAAGAAGTTGCTAAAGGACTTCCTGCCGCAATCGTTGCTGCTAGTGAAAATATTGAATTAGCTAAACATATACAAGAAATATTTAACAATGAAGCATTGAGAGTATATACAAATATAGATACTCTAGGTGTGGAAATTGGTGGCTCGTTCAAAAATGTAGTAGCAATCGCCAGTGGAATAGTTGACGGATTAGAGTTTGGTGATAATGCAAAAGCGGCTTTAATAACAAGAGGCTTACATGAAATGGAACAGTTAGGCAAAAAACTTGGAGCGAATGCTGAGACATTTAACGGTTTATCAGGAATTGGTGACTTAATGGTTACTTGTATGAGTAAACATAGCAGGAATAGAGGTTTTGGTGAAAAGATTGGTAGAGGGTTGAAACCTTCAGAAATACTAAATTCAAATGAAATGATAACAGAAGGCGTCTATGCAGCAAAGGCATTTTATTTAATGAGTAAAAAATTAAACATTGATCTTCCAATAACTGAAGAAGTTTATAAATGTATTTATGAAGATAAAAAACCTGTTGATTGTTTCAAAGATTTAATGAGTAGAGAAATGAAAATGGAAAGTGAGTAGATTAATGAAAAAAATGAAAATTGGTTTACTTGGCTGCGGTACAGTTGGTCAGGGAGTTTATAAATTATTAAAATTGAATGAAAAAAAATATTTAGCTTTACTTGATGGAACCGAATTGGAAATAGTAAAGATTTTAGTAAATGATTTAGAGAAGGTAAGAGAGGATATTCCTTATAATCTATTAACTTTAAATCCATATGACATAATACATAATAAAGATATTGATATAGTAATAGAGGTTATTGGTGGGACAACTGATGCTGAAGAATATATCATTGAATCAATAAAAAACGGCAAGCATATTATAACTGCTAATAAAGACTTAATGGCAACTAAAGGTCAAAATATTTTAGAACTTGGTAATGAATATGCCAAACTAGTGAAATATGAAGCTAGTGTTGGTGGTGCTATTCCTATAATAAGCACTATAAAAGATAACCTGGTTAGTAACCAGATAACAAAAGTAATGGGGATAATAAATGGGACAACAAATTTTATGCTTACTAAAATGTTTTCAGAAGGTAGAAGCTTGGAAAATGTTTTAAAAGAAGCTCAAGAATTAGGGTATGCAGAAGCAGATCCTACTTCTGATATAGAAGGTCTTGATGCTGCCAGAAAAATTGCCATCCTGGCGTCAATTGCTTTTAATCGAAGAGTTAAATTATCTGATGTTTATGTTGAAGGTATTACTAAAATTAGTATTGACGATGTTAAATATGCAAAACAGTTTAAAAGTACAATTAAACTGTTAGGAATAGCCTTAATAAAAGATAATGCTATTGAAGTAAGAGTATATCCTACATTATTATCCTTGTCACATCCATTAGCAAAGGTCGATGACGTTTATAATGCTGTATATTTAGAAGGAAATGCTTTCGGGAATTTAACCTTGATTGGTAAAGGCGCAGGCGGATTGCCTACAGCTAGTGCTATAGTTGCCGATTTGCTTACTATAGCGAAAAAAATAAATAAAGGTACTATTATTGAAGTGGAAAATTGTTCTTGTTACTTAGATTTAGAAATTAAAAAAATTGAAGAAACAAGTAGTCATTACTATTTCAGAATGGTAGTTGTTGACAAGACTAGAGTGTTAAGTAAAATAGCTGATGCTTTTGCAGATAATAATGTTAGTATAGATTCTGTTATTCAAAAAAAACTGCCTGAGGGTAAAGCTGAATTAGTTATATTGACTGATAGAGTATTAAATAAAAATATGAAGAGTGCTAAAGAGCAAATTGAAAACCTCGATGTTGTTTTAGAAATAAAATCTGTGCTAAATTCAGAAAAAGAATATTAAAGGGGTAATTGATCATGGGAATAATTGTTCAAAAATATGGTGGTACTTCTGTAGGTAATCCAGAAAGAATCATGAATGTAGCAAAT
Organism: Bacillota bacterium; assembly: GCA_024635955.1. Taxonomy (GTDB): domain Bacteria; phylum Bacillota; class TC1; order TC1; family TC1; genus WTXA01. Next base: position 5,496 of record JAGXHX010000097.1, on the reverse strand, counting down.
AGAATTATTGCTACAAAAGAAAAAGGCAATAGTGTTATTACAGTTGTCTCTGCTATGGGTGATTCAACTGATGAATTATTAGCTTTAGCTAATGCTATAACAAAAAATCCATCTCATCGAGAAATGGATATGTTATTAGCTACAGGAGAACAAGTTTCAATCGCTCTTTTATCAATGGCTATCAAAGAAAAAGGTTATGAAGTTGTTTCCTTAACAGGAGCTCAAGCCGGGATATATACTGATAATACCCATAAAAAAGCTAAAATTACTAGAATCGATAATAGAAGATTAAAAAAGGAAATTGATGCTGGTAAAATTATAATAGTCGCTGGCTTTCAAGGTAAAACAGAAAGTGGTGAAATCACAACATTAGGTCGTGGTGGATCAGATACTACGGCTGTTGCATTAGCAGCTGCCATAAAAGCTGATGTTTGTGAAATATATACTGATGTTGATGGAGTTTATACTTCTGATCCTAGACTGGTTTTAGATGCAAAAAAATTACCGTTTGTTTCATATGATGAAATGCTAGAACTTGCTAGTTTAGGTGCTTTGGTACTTCAAACGAGAGCTGTTGAGTATGCTAAACAACATAATGTTAAGGTTTGTGTCAGATCAAGTTTTAATAATAATGAAGGTACAATTGTCGAGGAGGGATCAGTAATGGAAAAAATTAGATTAGTAAGTGGGGTAGCTCATGATTTAGATGTTGCGAAAATTACAATATATGGAGTACCTGATAATCCAGGTATAGCAGGAAATATCTTTCGTGGATTAGCTGATAACGCCATTAATGTTGATATGATAGTCCAAAGCAATCCAAGAGGTAGTATAAATGATATTTCTTTTACTGGTCATAATGAAGATAAAGATAAAGCAATGGAAATTATTGATAAATTAACACCTCAAATTGGATCTGAAGGTGTTAAAGTTCGTGGTAACCTTGCTAAAATAAGTATTGTTGGTGCAGGGATGCAATCAAACCCTGGAGTTGCAGCTTCTATGTTTGAAGCTTTAGCTAAAGCAGGAATTAATATAGAATTAATTAGCACTTCTGAAATAAAAATTTCATGTATATTAGAACTTGAAAAAGCTAAAATTGCCGTTCAAGTAATTCATGATAAATTTAAATTAAGTGAGATTGAAGATTAAGATGAAAGTTAGAAAAGCTGTTATTCCAGCTGCTGGACTGGGAACAAGATTATTGCCAGCAACAAAAGCAGTTCCAAAGGAAATGCTACCAATTTTAGATAAACCAGCCATACAATACATTGTTGAAGAAGCCGTTGAAGCTGGAATTGAAGAAATCTTAATCATAACCAATAGAGGTAAGGATGCAATTGAAAATCACTTTGATATTTCATATGAACTTGAAAAGCATCTTGAAGACAAAAATAATCAAAAACTTTTAGAATTAATCAAACCAATAAATAAAATGGCTAAAATATATTTTATTAGACAGCAATCACCTAATGGATTAGGACATGCTGTTGGTATAGCAAAAGAATTTATTAAAAATGAACCGTTTGCTGTTTTGTTAGGTGATGATTTATTTTACCATGAAAAAGAAAATTGTTTAAAATCTTTAATAAATGTATACGAAAAAGAAAAAAAAAGTGTCTTTGCACTTATGAAAGTTCCATTGGAAGAAGTAAACAAATATGGAATAATTAGTGGTAAAAGGGTTGAAGATAATCTTTATAGCATTAAAAGCTTAATAGAAAAGCCGAAACCTATGGAAGCACCCACTAATTTAGCAGTTATGGGCAGATATATTTTCACACCCAAAATCTTTGAAATGATTGAAGAAACTCAACCAGGAAAAGGTGGAGAAATACAACTTACGGATGCTATGAATAAATTACTTGCTTTTCAAGGAATGTATGGATTTATATTTGAAGGTAAAAGATATGACACAGGTAATTTGCTAGGTTATTTAAAAACAATTGTAGAATATGGACTTAGAAGAGAAGATATAAGTGGTATGTTTTTGGAATATTTAAAAGAAAAAATATAGATGATTAAAAGAGGTAGTTACATTAAGTTATTACTTCTTTTCTTATTATGGGAGGAAGATTGAATGAAATTAGCCTTGATTAGTGTTACAGATAAAACTGGAATTGTAGAATTCGCCAAAGATATTGAAAAGAATGGCTTTCAAATTATTTCTACCGGTGGTACTTTTAAACTTTTGAAAGAACATAATGTTAATGTATTAAGTGTTGAAAGTATAACAGGATTTCAAGAAATACTTGATGGAAGAGTGAAAACATTAAACCCTATAATTCATGGTGGAATATTATATAAAAGAAATGATGAATCACATAAAGAAATAATTAATAAACTTGGCATACAGTCAATTGATTTAGTATGCGTTAATTTATACGAATTTGAAAATGCTGTTTATAAAGATCTTGATGAAAATAAAATTATCGAAGAAATAGATATTGGTGGCCCCACAATGATTCGAGCTGCAGCTAAAAACTTTAAAGATGTATTGATTGTCACCGATAAAAATGATTATGATATAGTTATTGAAAAGTTGAAAAACAAAAAAGATAATCCAGAATTTAGAAAATATTTAGCTGGGAAAGCTTTTTCATTGATTGCTAAATATGATCAAGCTATTTCTAATTATTTTAATCCTGAAAATAAAGTTCTAGAATTAGAATATATAAAAGATCTTAGCTATGGTGAAAATCCACACCAAAAAGCTTCTTTATTTAAAAAAAATAATAATAATGGCTTAATGGATTTTAACCAATTAAACGGTAAGGATATGTCATACAATAATTATAATGACGTTTTTGCTGCAATGGAAATTCTAAATGATTTTAAAGATGAAACATTTTTTGCCGTGGCTATAAAACATGGAACTATTTGTTGTGCTGCAACAGGCAAATCTTCTTTAGATGCTTATTTAAAAAGTTATAAAAATGATTCGGTTTCTATTTTTGGAGGCATCGTAGCCTTTAATTGCAAACTTACTAAAGAAACGGCTGAAGAATTAACGAAAATATTTTTAGAAATTATTGTAGCACCTGAATACGATGATGACGCATTGAAACTATTAAAAAATAAGAAAAATCTAAGAGTATTAAAATATAACAATTTGAATTATACTGAAAATAACTCATTTAAGGATTTAGATGGGTATATTTTAAAACAAAGCCGAGATTTGGATTTAGTTAAGGACTTAAAAGTAGTAACTAAGGCAGTACCTAATAGTAATGAACTAGAAGATATGATATTTGGAATGAAAATTGTGAAAAATATTAAATCCAATGGTATAGTAATTGTTAAAAACAAAGAAGTTTTGGCAGTTTGTGGTGGTCAAACAGCAAGAGTTTTTGGAATTCAAGATGCATTACTAAACTATAAAGGTAAAGATTTTACAGGGGCAATATTAGCATCTGATGCATTTTTCCCATTTAAAGATAGTGTAGAAATGGCTAGAAAAGCTGGCATTACTGCTATTGTTCAACCTGGTGGATCTAAAAACGATCAAGATTCCATAGATTATTGTAATGAAAATAGTCTCCCTATGGTACTAACCGGTATAAGGCATTTCAAACACTAGGAGGTGTATTTATGAAATTAAATTATCTACTCAATAATATTGGACCGATAAAAAAAGCTGATATAGATCTAGAGGATTTGACTGTAATTGTAGGAACAAACTCTATCGGTAAAAGTTTAATAACTAAAAGTGCATATATTGTCTCAAAAGGTTTATTATCTAATGATGAAAAAATAATAAATTTAATTAAAGATGAAGGCTACACACCAGAACTTTATAGAGACGATGAAAATATTAGCTTAAAAATGTCCTTAAATGATAATACATCTTTAATAGTTGATTTTAATCCTTTGAAAATTAATATTATTGATAAAGAAATACCTATGAATGATACTACCTATGTAGATGGTCCATTAATTATTAATGAAAATATTCCGAAAAATTTTGGTTTAGATCACAATGATGATTTAAAAAGAAAACTAATAACTATTGCTAAAGGTAATAATGAAAAAAAATCATATTATTTGGATGAGATATTAGGTTTAATAAACGAAATACTTGAAAACCAAGATTTAGAATATTCTAGTGAGAAAAGAAGATTTTTTCTTAAAGTTAATAAAATAGTCAAAGTTACAACTAATAGAGCTCCTAATGGTATTAAGACTTTTTTAATTTTGAGACAATTACTTCAAAATGGGTATTTAGTTAAAGATGATATATTAATTTTAGATGAGCCAGAAATACTTTCTCATCCAGTTTGGCAATTGTCTTTAGCACATATAATCGCAAAAATGATTAAGAACCTAGGTGTAAAAATTATCATTAATACCTGTAGTATCTACTTTATAGAAGCTTTAGAAATGTATAGCAACAGTTATAAGCTTAAAACCAATTTTTATTTAGGTAAAAAAGTGGAAGATAGATATGTCTTTATCAATGAAAGTGATTCTATTCAAAATATTTACAATGCTTTATTGGCCCCTTTTGAAAAACTTGATAGTCTAAGAATGCAATATAAAAAGGAGGAGTAATATGCTTAAACAATTTAGAAGTATATTAGCCAATAATTATTCAGAGTTTTTTGAAGAAATTAGAAATATTGCTTATGATTCTGCAAATGAAGAATATCCAACTAAGTTAAAAAACAAAATGTATAATTTTGATAATATGGCTAGTAAAATATATGGATTAAGTAAAGAATTGCTTCCATGTTCTCAAGATGCATTATATATTTCTGATAAAATATATTTTATAGAATTTAAAAACGGCAAATTAGATACACCTGATAAAAAAAGAAATTTAAGATTGAAATTTGCAGAAGGGCCTTACATTATATTAGCTAAAATATTTAAATTGGCTGATATTAAGTTTAACAAACAAGAATTCATTTCATTACCAAAGGTTGGAATTGTTATTTATAACGATAAAAAAAATCCTTCTGTAGTGTTAAATTTACGTTATGCATCAAGGTTTCAACTTGATGAATATAATCTAACCTTATATGATCATATTTATACATTTACTTTCAGTCAATTTGAAAAATTAGTGATAGAAGGTAAGAATCCTTTTAAATTTTTATCTGAAACATATTAGTGTTGACAGGTATCTATATTTATTATACAATAACATAGGTAAAGCGATTTTACTTTACGGAGAAAAAATGGAAAAATTTACAAAAATAAGCCTTTTACTTGATATCTATGGCAATTTATTAAAAGGACGAAGAAAAGAAGTTTTAAACCTTCATTATAATGAAGATTATTCTCTTACTGAGATTGCAGAGATTTTTAACATTACGAAACAAGGTGTTAGAGATTTTTTATTAAAAGGTGAGAAGGAACTTCTTAACTATGAAGATAGTTTAGGAATATTAGCTAATAAATTTGAAATGGATGAAATTTTAAGTAAAATTATTGAAAATAACGATATTAATTTTATAAAATCAAGCTTGCAAAAATTAATATATTATCAAAAGG
>JAGXHX010000096.1 GCA_024635955.1 Bacillota bacterium | reverse complement strand
CTTTTATCACTTGCCTTACTTCAACTGAACCAAGTTCAACCTCTTTGATTTCAGGAGCTAAAAGTCCACTAATAGCTTTTTTGATATCATCAATCACTTCATAAATAACTCTATACAAGGTAATATTAACTTCTTCTTCAGCTGCTAATTTTTTAGAATTATTATCCGGTCTAACATTAAAACCTATAATCAAGGCTTCTGAAGACATAGCAAGTTTAACATCAGATTCAGTAATGGCACCAACGCCCTCATGAATAATATTGACTTTAACTTCATCACTATGAATATTTCTAATAGATTGACTTAATGCCTCGACTGAGCCATTAACATCTCCTTTTACTATAATATTCAATTCTTTTAATTTACCTTCGCTAATTTTTTCAAATAAGTTTTCCAATGAAACCATTTGATTTTTCCTGCCTCGTTCTTCTCTCTTGACAATCTTTCTTTGGTCAGCCAAGTAAGCAGCCAATTTCTCATCTTTAACAGCTTGGAATATATCCCCAGCCTCTGGTACTACAGATAACCCTAAAACTTCTACTGGAGTAGCTGGTCCTGCACTTTTGATATTTTTACCGCCATCATTCAGCATTGCTTTGACCTTACCATAAGATTCACCAGCTAAAATCATATCTCCTATTTTTAAAGTTCCTTTAGTAATAAGAATTGATGTAACTGTACCTTTTTCTTTATCTAATCTTCCGTCAATAACAAAACCTTCTGCTAATCTATTAGGATTTGCTTTTAATTCAAGCATTTCTGATTGTAATTGTATCATTTCTAAAAGTGTATCAATATTTTCATTGTTTTTTGCAGATAATGGTACGAAAATTGTTTCTCCGCCCCATTCTTCTGATACAAGACCATATTCTGTTAATTGTTGCATAACCCTACTTTGATCAGCACCTTCTTTGTCAATCTTATTTACAGCGACAATAATTGGTACTTCAGCAGCTTTAGCGTGATTAATTGCTTCTATAGTTTGTGGCATAACTCCATCATCAGCTGCTACTACTAGAATTGCAATATCAGTTATATTTGCTCCTCTAGCTCGCATTGAAGTAAATGCTGCGTGACCAGGTGTATCAATAAAAGTGATTTTTTTACCACCATGATGAACCTGATAAGCACCAATATGTTGAGTAATTCCGCCAGCTTCTGTAGCAATAACATTGGTTTTTCTAATTGCATCTAATAATGATGTCTTACCATGGTCAACGTGACCCATAACTGTAACAATTGGTGGTCTTGATTTCAGTGTTTTTTGATCATCTTCAACAATTTCTAACTCTGTTTGTCTTTTTAAAGATTTGAATTCTATTTCTTCAATTCCATATTCTGTTGCAATTAATGAAGCTGTATCAAAATCAACAAATTGATTTATAGTGGCCATAACACCTAAAGTTATAAGCTTTTTAATAATTTCTCCTGATGCTTTATTTAAACGCATAGCTAAATCTTTAACTTGTATTTCTTCACCTAAAGTGACTTTTTTCAGATTAATTTCAATTTTTTCTGCATCAGAACGTTGTCTTTTATTTTTACGTCTTTTATTATGCTTCCATCTATCATCACCATCGCCACCCATTCTATTACTTTTATATTCGACTTTGGTGGTACCTGGTTTTTTAGGTTCTATTTTTTTCTTGAAATCCTTCTTTACTGCAGGTGCATTTGTATTACCAGGTGCATTTTCAATTTTAGGTCTGTCACCTTGTGGTCTAGATTGTTGAGGTGGTCTGTCACCTTGTGGTCTAGATTGTTGAGGTGGTCTGTCACCTTGCGGTCTAGATTGTTGAGGAGGCCTGTCACCTTGTGGTCTAGATTGTTGAGGTGGTCTGTCACCTTGCGGTCTAGATTGTTGAGGTGGTCTGTCACCTTGTAGTCTAGATTGTTGAGGTGGTCTGTCACCTTGCGGTCTTGGTTGTTGACCTGATTGATGTGATCTTTCCGGGTTTCTTTGAGACGGTTTATGAACTATAATCTCCTCAATGACTTTATCTTTATCTTTTTTTTCATTTTCAATGTTTTTAGCTTCAAGAGCCCTTGCCTTAGACATTGTTTTTTCTATTTCAGCTCTTTTTTCTTCTTCTTTTTTATGAGCTTTTTCTCTTAATTTTGTATAGTAGCCTTCAATCTTTTCGACATCTTCATCAGATAAAACACTCATATGTGATTTTGCTGGAATACTTAACTTTTCTAAAATCCAGACGATTTCTTTATTAGTAACGCCTTTTTCTTTGGCTAATTCATATATTCGTTTAGACATTTTCTCATCTCCTTTTCTATAACTACAAATTAGTCTGTGCTAATTTGATTGGTTAATTCAACAATTATGTCATCAGACAATTTTTTCCCTAATGCTCTTTCAATTGCTTTTTTTCTAATTGCTTCTTTAAGACAATCAGCATTATGACAGATATACGCTCCTCTACCAGGTTCTTTACCTTTTTTATCAATTACAAGAACTCCGTCTGGTTTTCGTACAACTCTAATTAATTTAATTTTATCTGTCTTTAAACCACAACCGATACATGATCGTAGTGGAATTTTTCTTGTTTTAACCATTATTTATAAATCCTTCAGTTCCTTAACTTGTTCATCACTTATTATATCAATCTTCCAGCCAGTTAACTTAGCAGCTAATCTTACATTTTGGCCATCTTTGCCTATAGCAAGCGAAAATATATCTCTAGAAACTAATACTTTAGCTTCGTTTATTTCTTCATTCAAAACAATATCTAATATTTGTGCAGGTGCTAAAGCATTGCATATATATTCTTCAATTTTCTCTGAATACTCAATTATATCTATTTTTTCACCAAAATCTTTAGAACTTCCAAGTTCATTAAGAACATTACCAATTCTACTACCTCTAGTTCCAATACAAGCACCAACAGGATCAACATTTTCTTGAGTGCTGAATACTGATATTTTAGTCCTTGAACCAGCTTCTCTAGCAATCCCTTTGATTAATACTGTACCATCATGAATTTCAGTCACTTCAAGTTCAAACAATCTTTTTATTAAATCTTTATGTCTTCTTGATATAGTAATCACAGGGTTTTTAGTAGTTTTCTTTACATTGACTAAATAAACTTTTAATCTTTCACCAATATGATATCTTTCATTATCTACTTGTTCCTCAGGAGGAAGTATAACTTCTCCATTACCAATAGTTAAAAACACATTGTATTTATCATTTTTTTCATCTTCTTTATTTACAGGTGATATTCTAGAAATTACACCACTTACAAGATCTTTTTCTTTTTTAGAAAATTCATCGAAAATATTAGTTCTTTCAATTTCTCTGATTTTTTGAGTTATAATTTGTTTTGCAGTTTGAGCGACCATTCTACCCATAGTTTTAGTGTCCATTTCAACTTCTTCCTTAACTACGTCCCCAACTGTTATCTCACCGTATTTTGCTTCTGCATCTTCTAAAGAAACTTGGCTGTCAGAATCTGAAACTTCTTCGACTACATCTCTCATGTAGTAAATTTTAATTTCTCCATTAGTTCTATTTAACTCTGCTTTAAAATTATCATAAGGTGTCTTAATATCTAATTTTTCGTGCTTATGATCAGTAGTATGCTTTCTTTTAAGACCCATAACAATAGCAGTCTCAATAGTCTCAAAAAGCATTTCGGAACTTATACCTTTATCTCTTTCTAAATCTTTAACTGCTTCGATCAATTTTTCGTTCATTTTATCCTCCTAAAAATCAAGTAAAATATTTGCTTTGCTAATATTTGCTTTTATAAACGCTATTTTTTTATCATTAACATCCAATATCAACTCTTCATCATAGCTAACAAGAATGCCTATATATTTTTTTTTCTTTTCTACTGGTTTATAAAGACTAACTTCAATTCTTTCACCAATATTATTTAAATATTCCCTATCATTCCTCAAGGGCCTTTCAAGGCCTAGTGATGATACTTCTAGAACATATTGTGTTTGAGCATATTCTTTTTCATCAAGAATATTTTCCACATATCGACTAACTTTTTCACAATCATTTATATCGATGCCTTCAGGCTTGTCAATGAAAAATCTTAAAAACCAATCCTGTCCCTCTTTAACATATTCTACATAAACAAGTTCATAACCTAGTTCTGAAACTAAAGGTCTGAAATCATCTTCAATTTTTTGACTTACTGACATTCATAAATCTCCCTCTTTAAACGAAAAAAGTGGGCTTTCCCACTTTTTACAACTAATCTACTTCTGAATTATATACCTTATCCACTATAAAAGCAATATTCAATCCCTTTTTTTTGCTCTAGGATGGGCTTTATCATAGGTTTTTTTCAATTGATTCTTGGTTATATGCGTATAAATTTGAGTGGTTGATAGACTCTCATGTCCTAAAAATGTTTGTACTATCCTTAAATCTGAACCTCTTTCTAGAAGATGTGTAGCAAAACTATGTCTAAATGTATGTGGTGATATATTAAGTGTTGTAGAAACCTGGTGAATATAACTATCCAACAATGTCCTTACACTTCGGTCACCTATTTGTTTGCCCCTTACACCATAAAATAAATAATCACCTTTGTCATCCAAAAACCCAGAATCATAATAATCATTTATTGCATTTATTGCATAACTTCCTATTGGTACTATTCTTTCTTTATTGCCTTTACCTGTTACATGAATGGTACCTAGATCTAAATCAATATCCTTAATCTTAATAGAAACTAACTCACTTACCCTTATTCCTGATGCGTAAAGAACTTCCATAATTGCTCTGTCTCTTAACCCTATAGTAGTTGATAAATCAGGAGCTTGCATTAGAGCTTCTATCTGATATTCATACATGAATTTAGGCAATCTCTTATCTAACTTGGGAGATATGATATGTATCATAGGATTAGAATCAATCAATTCTTGTCTAGTTAAAAATTTAAAAAAAGATCTTAAAGTTGCAATTTTTCTGGACAATGTTCTTTTCTTATATCCTGATCTATTTAAATTATTAATAAATAATCTTATTAAATGATGGTCGATACTATTGAATTCAACTTTGAAATCAATAACTTTCCCATCATCATCATTTAATAATTCAGCTCCGGACATATTTTCTCTAAGCCAAAATGAAAAAACTTTTAAATCCTTTTTGTATGCTGTTATTGTGTTACTAGAATACCGTCTTTCATTTTGAAGATAGTCCATAAACTGACTAACCATAATAACAAAACTATCCATTGTCTAATTCCCTTTTAAATTCCATTAGAAAATTCAAACTTCTTGTAGCAAGTCTTTGTTTTTTTAATTTTTTACCCTTTATTTTTTCATCCAAAGGAGGAAATAGTCCAAAGTTTGCATTCATAGGTTCTAATTTACGATTACCTTTATCTGTGCTGATATATTTCATCAAGGCTCCAAGCATAGTTTCTTCTGGAATATTTAAAGTATCCTTATTACTTAATATTCTAGCTATTTGAATACCACATACCAATCCACTAGCTGCACTTTCTACATAACCCTCAACTCCAGATAATTGACCAGCTATAAATACCTTGGAAAAATTTCTAAGATTACCATTTACGGTCATAACTTTTGGGCTGTTTATAAAAGTGTTCCTATGAACAACACCATATCTTAATATTTCTGCATCTTCAAGCCCTGGTATCATTTGAATCAATTCTTTTTGCGCGGAAAATATTAAACCTGTTTGAAATCCTACAAGATTATACATTGTTTTATTATCATTTTCTGCTCTCAATTGAACTACCGCCTGATGTCTTTCACCATTTTTGCTCAATCCAACTGGTTTTAACGGTCCAAAAAGAAGAGTTTTTTCACCTCTTCTAGCCATTTCTTCTATTGGCATACATCCATCAAAGTATTTTTCTTTTTCTCCTTCTAAATGAGGAATATTTTTCTCGCTATTTATCAACTTTTGATAAAATTCAGAATATTCTTTTTCATCCATTGGCGCATTTAAATAGTCAGTTGGATTACCTTTGTCATATCTACTGGCAAAAAACACTTTCTCCATATTAATGGAATCTGATGAAACTATTGGTGCAGATCCGTCATAAAAATAACAAAACTCATCACCAATAAGCCTTTTCAATTCATTCAATAATAGTCCATCCGTTAAAGGTCCTGTAGCTATCACTGTTAATTTATTTTCATCTATTTTTTCTATTTCTTGGTCTATTACTTCAATATTAGAATGTCCATATATTTTTTCTGTAATATATTGAGAGAATTTAGTTCTATCTACAGCAAGCGCTCCTCCTGCAGGAACTTCATTTTTTAATGCACCTTCCATAAAAAGACTATTTAATTCTAATAATTCTTTTTTCAACAAGCCAACACCTTGGCTTATATCATTCCCTCTAAATGAATTGCTACAAACTAATTCAGCTAATAATTCAGATTTTTGAGCTTCATTTCTTTTATTTTTTTTTTTTTCACAAAGCTTAACTTTTATTCCTCTTTCAGCTAAATAAAATGCAGTTTCACAACCAGCTAATCCACCACCGATTATATTGACATCAGCCATTATTCATCACCTTGTTTTGGCTTTTCTCGTTTATATTTACAACTTGAGCAAGCAATTATTTTACCTTTATCTAATAAAATAGAGTCACATTCCGGACATTTTTCATTGATAGGTTTACTCCAGAAGGAAGTATTACACTCAGGATAATTACTACAACCATAAAATACTCTGCCGGATTTACTTCTTTTCACAATTACTTCTCCTGAACAATTAGGGCAAGGAACACCAATTTTTTCTATAAGCACTTTTGTGTTTCTACATTCTGGAAAACCTGGACAGGCTAGAAATTTCCCGAATCGTCCATTTTTTATAACCATATTACGTCCACATTTTTCACATATTACATCAGTTACTTCATCAAGAGGTTTTTCTAGAACAATTTTTTCTATTTCGACTTCAGCTTTTTGCAAAATTGATTCAAATGGTGCATAAAAATCTCTAATGATTTTTTTCCACTCTCTTTTTCCATCGGCAACTAGATCTAATTCATTTTCTAATTTAGATGTGAACTTAACATTAATAACGTTTTGGAAATACCCATCTAATAGTTCCAACACCATTCGTCCTAATTCTGTACTATATAATATTTTCTTTTCTCTGACCACATATCCTCTTTTAATAATCGTATCCATAATTGAAGCATATGTACTAGGCCTACCAATACCTAAGCTTTCAAGTTTTTTAATTAATGTAGCTTCTGTATATCTTTGGGGAGGTTGAGTAAAGTGTTGATTGCCTATTATAGAGTTAATAGAAAGGGATTCTCCCTCTTTTATTTCTGGTAATAAATTATCATCATCTTCTTTATCAGATCCAACTATTAAATAACCTTTGAATTTAAGTTTACTGCCAATAGATTTAAATAAATAATCACCAATTGCCACCTCAACTGACATTTGATCATAAATGGCTGAAGGCATTTCACTTGCTAAAAACCTTTCCCATATAAGTTTATATAGTTTATATTGATCTTTTGTTAATAAAGTCTTAAGATCCTTAGGTTTTCTGTTAATAGAGGTGGGTCTGATAGCCTCGTGTGCATCTTGAGCTTTATTACTTATTTTATATATTCTTGTTTTAGTCGGTATATAGTCTTCACCATATACTTTTCTTATAAACTCTTTAGTTTCTTCTTTTGCTGTAGGTGAAATTCTAGTAGAATCTGTTCTCATATATGTAATTAAACCAGCTAAGCCACCATTAGATTTACCCAAATCAATACCTTCATATAATTCCTGAGCAATTTGCATTGTCTTTTTACTAGTATAATTCAACACATTTGCTGCTTTTTGTTGTAATGTACTAGTAATAAATGGAGGTTTCGGGTTGTTTTTTTTGTCTTTTATCTTAACACTACTTACAATTGCTTTGCTTTTTTTAATTGTTTCAACATGATCTTTTGTCATTTTTTCATCAGTCAAGCTCAACTTATTACCTTTATATCTAAACAATTGACCTGAGAAACAATTTTCATCTGCTTTACAGAACTTACCTTCAATATCCCAGTATTCTTCTTCAATAAAAGCTTCAATTTCTTTTTCTCTGTCTATTATCAATTGAACGGTTACTGACTGGACTCTTCCTGCCGATAATCCTTTTTTTATTTTTTTCCATAACAATGGACTAAGTTTATAACCCACAATTCTGTCTAATACTCTTCTTGCTTGTTGAGCATCAACTAAGCTTTTATCAATTTTTCTAGGAATTTTGATAGCTGCTTTAATTGATTTTTCAGTTATTTCATTAAATACAACTCTATTGAGGTCTTCTTCTTTTAAGCCTAAGGCACTACTAAGATGCCAGGCAATAGCCTCTCCTTCTCTATCAAGGTCAGTAGCCAGCAATATTTTAGATGCTCCTTTTGCTGCATCCTTAATTTCTTTTAAAATCTTTGATTTTCCGCGTACTGTTATATATTTTGGGTTAAAGTCATTTTCCAGATCAATTCCCAATGTACTTTTAGGTAAATCTATTATATGACCTACTGATGATTTAACAGTATAATTAGAACCTAAATATTTCTTTATAGTCTTAGCCTTTGATGGTGATTCGACTATGATAAGATTTTTAGCCATTTAATCCTCCTTGGTTGATATAATGGTTATTCTACACAAACAATTTTTCTATTGCAAGTATATTGTTAAAATATGCAACATTATTAATAGAAGATAAAACCTGAATCACAACATATTTATACGTTTTTTTAATTCACTAATTGGATATCCAGGCAAATCAAATCTATCATTCATTGCAGAAGTTATAAATATATCTCGTCCTAAATCCAGTGCATAATCCAAGGTGATTAATGATCCGCTTTTTTCATTTGCATATACAATTACTAATAATTCACTCAAACCGGCAATTATCCGATTTCTTCTAGGAAAGTGCCAAGATAATGGTTTTGCTCCAAGGGGATATTCGGAAAGCAAACAACCAAATTTAATAACCTTCTGATACAATATCTCATTGCTGTATGGGTATATAACATCAATGCCACAACCTAAAACACCTATGCTGTTGTTACAGCCATCATGAAAATTCCCATCAATTCCCTTAGCTAAGCCACTTACCCCAATTACAGGCAAATTATTTAAGCCTCTTCCAAGATTTTTAGCCATTTTCAAATATCTATCTGATGAATTTCTGCTGCCTACAACTGCAATCGATTTCCTTTCTATCAAATCAATTTTACCTCTATAGTATAAGGCGATTGGAGGGTTAATAGAAAATCTAAGGTTTTCAGGATATATCTTATCGTAAATAGATATAATATTAAATCCCAATCTTGCTTTCATAACTTCAAATTGCTTATATTCATTTTTATTATGTTCATAATTGTGTATAGATAAGTATTTATCCAAAAATGAGTCTTCAGATAAATTATGCATATAGTCTAGGTACATTAATTTCATAGTTTTAAGGTTATAGGCTTGTTCAATTATTTTAGACCATAAATATGTTCTCATAGTGTTATATTTCCTTGTTTTTTTTTATCAATTCCAATATACTAATAATGTATGTTATTAAAAAAGTATAGGAGGTACGTAATTGTCTTTAAAATGTGGAATAGTTGGCCTGCCAAATGTAGGTAAATCAACTTTATTCAATGCTATAACCCAAGCAGGTGCGGAATCTGCAAATTACCCTTTCTGTACCATAGAACCAAATGTTGGAGTTGTAGCGGTACCTGATCAGAGATTACATGATTTGAGCGAACTTTATAACTCAAAAAAAACCATTGCCACAACATACGAATTTGTGGATATTGCAGGTTTAGTTGCGGGTGCTAGTAAGGGTGAAGGACTTGGCAATCAATTTCTTGCTCATATTAGAGAAGTAGATGCAATAGCTCAAGTGGTTCGTTGTTTTGAGGATTCAAATATTACTCATGTATCAGGCAAGGTACGTCCAGGAGATGATATCGATATTATTAATCTTGAGCTAATACTTGCTGATCTTGATTCTATGGAAAAACGACTTGATAAACTTAAAAGTAAAATTAAATCCAAAGATAAAGAAAGTATTCAGGAACATGCTATTATTGAAAGAATTCTAGTAGTTCTTCAAGGTAGTAAGCCAGCAAGAAGCATGGATTTTAATGAAGATGAATTAAAAATTGTAAAGCGTCTTAATCTACTAACTATAAAACCTATAATATATATAGCAAATATTGGTGAAGATGAGATTCACGAGCGTTTTTCTCTTCCTTTTGTTCAGGAGGTTATCGAAAAAGCCAAAGAAGATAAAGCAATAGCCATTCCTGTCTCAGCAAAAATCGAAGCTGAAATTGCCGAATTATCCATTGAAGAAAAAAAAGATTTTCTTAAAGACCTTGGACTTGTAAATTCAGGACTTGAAGAAATCATTAGTGCCACATATAAGTTATTAGGCTTAAATACTTATTTTACTGCTGGGGAAAAAGAAACTCGAGCATGGACAGTTAATGAAGGTACTAAAGCTCCTGGCGCTGCTGGTGTGATTCATACTGATTTCGAACGTGGTTTTATAAAAGCAGAAGTGATTAGTTATGAAGATCTTATGGCTTTAAGATCAGAAGTAAAAGCTAAAGAAGCTGGTAAATTACGTATCGAGGGTAAAGAATATGTCGTCCAAGATGGCGATGTAATGCATTTTAGATTTAATGTTTAAAAAATTTGTTGAGGTGTAAATATGAAGAAATTTTCCTTTAAAGGTGGCATCCATATCCATGGAAGTAATGCTAAAAAAGCGTTAACCACTAAATCGCAAATTATCATACCTAAAGATCCTGAGTATCTTTATCTTCCTCTTAACCAACAACTTGGAAAACCTTCTAAACCAGTTGTTGCTATTGGTGATCAAGTTAAGGCAGGACAACTTATTGCTGAAAAGGATAGTAGTTTTTCTGCAAATATACATGCCCCTATTAGTGGTATTATTGAACATATTGATTATATGATCAATGAGCCAACAGGACAGTTTAGTAAATCAATTGTTATAAAAAATGATTTTAGTAATCTTGAGGTTGATTATATAACTAGATCATCTGAAGAAGCCAAGAAATTAACTCCTAAAAATTTAGTTGATATAATGGAAGAATCAGGATTAGTTGGTTTAGGTGGAGCAACCTTCCCTACACCTGTTAAATACTTCGGATCTAAAAAATGTGATGCAGTTGTTTTAAACGGCATTGAATGCGAACCCTACAATACAGCTGATTATGTAATTATGAAAAAACATTTTAAGGAAGTAATACGTGGTTTGAAATATATGATGGTGGCCAGTGGCGCTTCAAAAGGCTATATTTGCATTGAAGATAATAAAATGGATGTTTATGAGACTTTCAGGCAAACTTTAACAGGTGATTCAGATATCGTGGTTGCCTTATTTAAAGAAAAATATCCACAAGGTGCTGAGAAACAATTAATTAGTGCTCTTTTTAATAAGGACGTACCTTATGGTGGACTACCAATAGATATTGGTGTAATTGTCAATAATGTTGGAACTGCAAAAGCACTTTGTGATGCTGTCGAACTAGGTAAACCCTTAACTCATCATTATCTGACAATTACTGGAAATATTAAGAATCCATCAAATTACTATGTACCTGTAGGTATATTATTTCAAGATTTGCTCGAGGAAGATGATCTTAGACAAAATAATGTTCTTCTAGCAGGTGGATTAATGATGGGTAAAGCTATGTATACTGAGATGACTCCTGTAACTAAAGGTATTAATGCAATTATACTTCTTGAGAATCTTCCTAAAGTTGGACCTGAAATTGCATGTGTTCGTTGCAGCAGTTGTGTAGATAATTGCCCTGCATTCTTATCACCGACTACCTTAGCCCAATTAGTTAAAAATAATAAGTTTGATGAACTTGATGGATATGGTATTGTAGCTTGTATCGAATGTGGTACTTGTTCATATGTTTGTCCGTCACATATTCCACTGCTTGATTATATTAGGCATGGCAAACTAGAGTTAAGGAGAAGATAATTATGGAAAACAAAATGAGAAAAGTAACCTACTCGCCCTTTGCCCACGGTGGTAATAGTGTGAATAAAGCCATGTTAGATGTGATTATCGCATTGGTACCGGTAATTTTAGCCAGTATTATATTTTTCAGAATGAGTAGTATTTTAGTACTACTTACCACTACTGCTTCTGCAGTTACATTTGAGTATATTTCAAGATTAATCTTAAAAAGATATAATTCATGTCAGGACTTGAGTGCTGTTGTTACAGGTTTAATTCTTGGATTAACCTTACCTCCTAACACACCTTTATTACTTGCAATATTAGGATCATTAATATCAATTGTGATAGTAAAACAATTATTTGGGGGTATTGGTAATAACATCTTTAATCCCGCTGCTACCGGAAGAGCATTTCTATTAATTGCTTTTTCTGTACCATTAACAAAATGGGTAAATCCAATAACACCAACATATATTGATGCAACAACAAGTGCCACTCCATTATCATTAGTAAAAACAGTTATGTTAAATATTAAGGGGGGAGATTTTGAAGCCGCTAGAACTGCCTACAATTTAATTTCAGCAGATGCTTGGAACCTTATAAAATTATTATTTACTGGTGAAGTTGCAGGTTCTCTTGGAGAAACAAGTGCCTTAGCAATCATAATAGGTTTAATATATTTAATTGTTAAAAAAAGAATTCATACAGAAATTGTAGCTTCCTATGTTATTTCAGCCTTTGTTGTTGCTGCAATACTAAGTTTTACTTATGATTTGGGACCTTTGTTTCCACTTATAAGTATTCTAGCTGGTGGACTTTTATTTGGAGCTGTTTTCATGGCAACTGATTGGGTTACTAGCCCAATGACTAAAAAAGGCCGTATTATTTTCGGTATTGGCCTTGGTATTTTAACAATTATTATTAGAACCTTTAGCAATTTCCCTGAGGGAGTTGTATTTTCTATTATAATCATGAACATGGCTACACCATTAATTGATAGACATTCTGGTAATAAAATTTTTGGAAAGGTTAAGGTGAAGAGTAATGAAAAAAAATAGTATAATTAAAAACAGTCTCTTGCTTGGATTCATTACAGCGATATTAGCTATATCTATTTTTTTTGTTAATAGCATAACATCTCCTATTATTGCTTACAGTGAAGCTACCCAACTTAAGTTCTATTACCAAGAAATATTCCCAAATAGTGAATATGAAGTTATTTATAATAATGATAAAGATAAAGACAAAAGTCCCAATATATTATCTGTTGCTACAGTCTCAAAAAATGGTAAAATCGTTGGATATCTATATTTAACTTTTAGCACCGGTTATTCTAGTGATGTTGTTAGTTTAATAGGTATTGATAAAGCTGATGCTAAAATTGTAAAGGTAATTGTAACAAAACAAACTGAAACTCCTGGTTTAGGATCTCTTTCAACTCTACCTAAATTTTTAGATCAATTTATGGAAAAGTTGACTAGTGAAAAACTAAAAGCCAAGGATAATATAACTGCGATAACAGGTGCTACTATAACTACAAAGGCAGTTGTGAATAGTGTAAATGAATCATTTAATGATTTTAACACTAATTATATGAAGTAAGGAGGTAAATATGAAAATTTTAGATATTTTTAAAAATGGAATATATAAAAAAAATTCAATATTTGTAATGCTATTAGGTTTATGCCCAACTTTAGCTGTTACAATATCATTATTTAATGGTATTGGTATGGGTATTTCTGTATTAGCAATATTAACAATGTCCAATGTATTAATTTCTCTTTTAAGAAAGATTATACCAGCAGCTATTCGAATACCAGCATATATAGGTATTATTGCTGCTCTAGTTACAATCATTGAAATGCTAATACATGCTTATATTCCATCACTATACGTGAGTCTTGGTATATATTTACCACTTATTGTTGTGAATTGTATCATACTAGAAAGAGCTGAATCTTTTGCAAGCAAAAATAAAGTTCTTCATTCCGCCTTTGATGGAATGGCAGTGGGACTGTCTCTTATACACATCT
>JAGXHX010000095.1 GCA_024635955.1 Bacillota bacterium | reverse complement strand
ACGGCATACGAGATTCATGAGCGTCTCGTGGGCTCGGAGATGTGTATAAGAGACAGGAGTAATGATTTTCATTTAAGAAAACCGGAGGTGAAATAAATGAACAATATATATGAAGTTGTTATTGGTCTTGAGGTGCATGTTGAGTTAAAAACTGCAACGAAAATATTTTGTGGTTGCAAGACATCTTTTGGCGGTGATCCAAATACTCATGTTTGTCCAGTTTGTTTAGGTTTGCCTGGGGTTCTACCTGTATTAAATGAGAAGGTAGTTGAATTTGGTGTAAAGACTGGATTGGCAATAAATGCCAATGTTCCAAATTATAGTAAATTTGATAGGAAAAATTATTATTATCCAGATCTAACTAAGAACTTTCAGACTTCTCAGTTTGATTTGCCTATATGCGAAAAGGGTTATTTGGATATTGAAGTTGATGGAGTAGTCAAGAGGATAGGCATTACAAGAGCTCATATGGAAGAGGATGCTGGTAAGTTGGTTCATAGTGGAAAAACAATTTCTAGTTCTGATTCTTCAAATGTAGATTACAACAGAGTTGGTGTTCCATTACTTGAGATTGTTTCTGAACCTGACATTAGATCTAGTGATGAAGCAAAGGCTTATGTTGAAGCTTTAAAGATGATTCTTACATATATTGATGTATCTGATTGTAAGATGGAGGAAGGTTCTATAAGGGCTGATGCTAATGTTTCTGTTAGATTAATCGGTGCTAAAGATTTTGGTACTAGGACAGAAACAAAGAATTTAAACAGTTTAAAGGCTTTACAAAAGGCCATCGAGTATGAGATCGAGAGACAAATTGAAGTTATTGAAGATGGTGGAGTTATAGAGCAGGAAACAAGAACATGGGATGACGAGAAGGGCATAACCTTATCTATGAGAAGTAAGGCTGATGCTCATGATTATCGTTATTTTCCAGAACCTGATCTTCCACCTATTATATTGACTGATGAATATATAGAAAATATAAGAGTAGGACTGCCCGAGCTTCCTGAGGCTAGGAAAAAACGATTAATAGAAATTGATGGTCTTTCTATATATGATGCAAATTTGGTTATTGCTGAAAGGGTTTTGGCTGATTTTTATGATGAGGTTAGGAATAATATTGATGACCATAAGTTGATTGTGAATTATTTAATGGGAGACTATTATAGAGAACTTACTTCTGCTGGAATTGGTTTTGATAATAGTCCAGTAAGTTCTTCAGATTTTAGCGAATTATTGAAACTATTACAAGACAAAACTATTAGTGGTAAAATAGCTAAAGAAATTATTCCAGTTATGGTCAAAGATGGAAAAAGCCCGAAGGTTATTGTAAAAGAGAAGGGGTTAGTACAGATTTCTGATACTGGTGCTATTGAGACTATAATATCAGCTGTTGTCGAGGCAAATCCTAAGGCTGTAGAGGATTATAAAAATGGTAAGGGTAATTCTATAGGCTTCTTGGTTGGACAGGTGATGAAGGCATCAAAAGGTAAAGCCAACCCAGGAATAGTAAATGAATTATTAAAAACTAAATTAGATCAGTAATTAATATTAAAAATATAATAAGTTATTTGATTTTAAGATTATTATATATAAAGAAAAAAGAAGAAACGTAAAGTTTCTTCTTTTTTCAATTTATTAGTTTTACTTTCAATATATTAATCTTGTGGATTGATATAAGTTTCATTATCTTCAATAAACCAATCCGTAGTTTCAAGGTATTTATGATCACCAAGAATATCACCGTTTAAGATGGAGTAAAGTGGATATATCTTCTTATATTCTTCACTATCATTATTATAGAACTGACCATTCATTACCATATAAGCATTAGTCATTGAATTAATATTAAGACTTTCAAGATAATTATTAACTTTCATGTAATTTGGTACTTCAACACCAGTTAATGATAATAATTTAGCAGATACTAAACTTGCATCAATATCTTTACTAGCTTTCCCAACATTTTTATAGTTGCTCCATATAAAAGCTGGAGTAACATGAGTTGTATAATCATTTTCTGGGGTAGTTAAATTTTCAACTAAGCCTAAGTCAGTGTAAGCATTACCATTCTGATTAATCTTTGGATAGTGGTCCCCATAAAATAATACTATAGTAGGTTTACTTCTTTTTCTTAAATAAGTTATTAGGTCTTTCAAAGCATCATCGCTAGCCTTTAGATTTGAAAGATAAGTGTTATACTTTAGCAAAGTAACTCTATTAGTTAATCCCTCACCTAGATAGGATATAGAATTTTCATAACCATCAGGAGTAACAAAAGGTGTATGGTTTTGCATAGTTATTGCAAAAACGAATTTATTTTCTTCGGATTTCAATTCTAATTCATTAATTACATGAGAATATAGCATAGCATCAGTCATATAATCATCAACAGCATCCCAATATCTAGTATCAATATTAACTGCTTTAACTCCTGTTAAATATTCCAGTCCGTAGAACTTATTAAATCCTAGAAGTTTATAGGCGTTATTTCTGCTATAAAAACTACTATGGAATGGATGTAACAGAGTTGAAGTGTAACCGTTATTTCTTAGTATGCTACCTACAGAAATAGTAGGGTTAGTCATATAATTAGCATAAACAGTAGCATCACTAGGATAAAACATTGTAGACATGCCAGTTATAACTTCAAATTCAGTATTTGCTGTTCCACCGCAAAAACTAGGTACTGAAATACCAAAACTATATGATTGCTTTTGCATACTATGGAAAAAAGGAATAGGATCAGCTGAAAATTTATCCATACCAATTATTGTCGGATCTGTAAATGATTCGCTTTGAATAATTAAGATATCAGGCTTAACAGTATCCTCTTTAACCTTAGTTGCGTCAACTATGGGTTGTAAATTGGTAGCAACTTCTTCCTCGCTAGGTGTTCTAAGACTAGTTGTATTTTGAATTTGTGCAGCAAAATAGTATAGAGACCCAGATTCTTCAATATATAATTTTCTTTTAATGCCAGCACTTTTGATTGTAACTGTATACGGTCCAAGAAAATAAAGAAATAAAGAAACAAGCATAAAAGCAAGAATCCCATTTCTTCTTATCTTAGAACTTAATTGAATTTTGGGCATATTACTTATTATAAAAACAAATAATAGACTAAAAACAAAAACCATAAGAGAAGCGGTAATAATAAAAGAAGTTGATAGATTATTTGTCATACCACCAGCTTCTTGTAAAATTGAAAAATCAAGGATATTTAGACCAACACCTCTAAAATCAATTTTCAATTTAGTACCTAACCCTACTAAAAAACTAACTATAGTCATAAAAGTTAAAACAATAGTTTGTTTTTTAAATAAAGCCAAGAAAAAGTATGTAATAGAAGCAAAAAGCACAGTATTAAGTAAAAACGCAAATGGATTTTTCATCAAAAGTGATAATCCATTAAATAAACTTAGATGAGCTAATATTTCTATAACTAAAATGCTAATTGGAAAATATAGCACTAATATCATAATTCGAAATTTTTCTGATTTTCTTTTAAACAATAAGTTCACCTCCTAATTAACTTTGTATGATTTATTTTCAAAACACCATCTATCATTTGAGGCGTTGTTAAATACATCTTCATTTATATCTTTTACAATTTTATATATTTTCATATATTCAGGTTGACTAGAACCATAAAAACAGCCATTTTTTACTATGAAATCTCTGAATAGGCCATTAATTCCTTCACTACTAAAAATATTACTAATAGTCTTTAAATAATCTGGATAATCGCAATTTATTTCTTTTAACAGAATAGGAAGGATAGAAGTTGCATCAATATCTTTAGATTTATTATCAATTTTTCTCTTATTTGACCAAATGAAACCAGGTGATTTACTTAAATCAAAATAATATTGCCTACTATCAAATTCAGCTTTAGTCCATTGACTTTCTTCATAGAAGGAAGCATCTTGATTAATAACAGGTAAGTGGTCACCATAAAACAACAAGATTATTTCATTTTCTCGTTTTCGTAAATTATTAATTAAAAACTCGAGAGCTTTGTCTGTTTCGGCTAAGCCATTTAAAAAATTATTAAAATGCAGGTGAGTGTTTTGATTACTAAAATCACCTAAATATTTAACATTATGTTTGTATATTTGATTATTGTAGGGAGTATGGTTTTGCATTGTTATTCCTACAATAAGTTTATTATCATTATCTAGTTCATTTAAGATTCGTTTGAATACATCAATATCACTTATATATTTTCTTTCCTTGTTATTAAATGATTTTAAGGAAATAAATTTATCAAAACCTAATCTTTTATAAACATCGACCCTATTATAATACCACTCGAGGTATGGATGTATCAATAGGGAATCGTAACCTTGATTTTTAAGAATACTGCCTATTGAAGGAAGGGGTGATTTAATATAACGTGAAAACACAGTTGTATCTCTTGGAAATAATATTGTTGACAAGCCTGTAAGAACTTCATATTCCGTATGGACGGTTCCTCCACCAAAAGCTCTTGTTGACATTGAAAAGGAGTAAGCCTCATTTAATAAAGATCTAAAAAAAGGTAAAGGATCCTTATTGTATTTATTGCTTCCTAGTACGAAGGGATCAACAAAGGACTCACTTTGTATGATAATAACATCAGGTCCGTCAAATTTTAAATGCTTTTTATCATTAATTTTGAGGATTCTTTTGGTTACTTTTATTTTTGGAGGGTCATTGAGATAAGATAAGAAATAAAAGATGGCACCAACTTTAAAAATACTTATGCTTTGATTATATAAAGGTCCTAAAATATAAAATGCTGAAAATAATAATATGGAAAAAGATATTATTAAAATAGTATCAATTTTTCCGTAAGGTATATATTTAATATTTGAAGATAAAATAAATAAAATAATTACAGAAATCAAAGAAGACAAAGTCAGACAAAACATACTCTTTTTGTTTAAAGCTCCAGCCATAGATTTAGCTTCTTTAAATATTAAGAAATCTATAGGCGTAAATCCAGTTTGGCGATAGTCTATTTTTATTCTATTGGCAATACTAAGTGATATTACAATTAATATAATTATCTGTAATATAGGGAAATAACTTTTTGTTAAAAGACTTAAAAGCAAGATGATATCAAAAAGTATAATTATGTTAGCCACAAAGAAATGTGGCTTTATCATCAATGCTTTTTTGATATTTTTCTTGCTTAAAAATTCTTGTATTAAGATTAGTATAGACGAAAAGCCTAATACTTTAATAATTTCCATTTAGCACCTATAGACTAATAACAATTTCTCCATCAGATGATTTTATGCTATATCCTTTAGCATCCTTAGGAGTTTCATCAGTATATGAATTACCTTTTATTTTGGCGATTTCAGTTGATTTACCTTTTGCATCTATTCTATATATTGTATATTCAATAGTTGCTACGCCATCCCATGTTAATTTTATGGAAGATTCAGACTTAACTGCTTTACCTTCACTAGGAAGGTTAAGCATATTGCTTGGTTTGGTTGGCAACAATCCTTTGATAAAAATATCTGTTTTACCTGTGGTATTTGTTGTTGGTAGGCCAGTAATAGGATCTACATGCATTTCGATTATTCCACTAGGTTTTGTAAATGTTAGATAAGGTTTTCCTTGTAAGGCGATGCTCATAACTTGAGACCAAATATATGCGGCTTTACCACTTCCATATTTAGCTTTTTGTAGATAGGAAGTACTACTGTTTTTGTCATATCCTATCCAAACAGCACCTGATAATTGAGGTGTGTAACCTACGAACCATAAATCACCATTGCCATCTTTTTTATTCACACCATTTACTATTAAATCTGTAGTTCCAGTCTTGCCTGCTATTTGTCTTTTATAAAGTTTAGCATTTGCTCCAGTCCCACTATTTACAACATCAACAAGAACGCTGTTTACCATATATGCAACCTCAGGACTTATTGCTTGAGTTGATTTAGGTTTGCTTTCATAAATTATGTTACCAAAAATATCTTCAATTCTCCTAATTGAATTGCTTTCGATTAATACACCTTTATTACCGAAGACACCAAATGCTCTGGCCATTTCTAGAGGCGTAACGCCATTCTGCAAACCACCTAAAGCCATGGATAGATTGTCTTTTTCATTAGGGCTAAGTGTAGTTATACCTAATCTTAGTGCAAAATCATAACCATATCTAGGCGTGATTTCATTTAATATTCTTACAGCAACAGTATTTATTGAATTCTTAACAGCGGTTCTTACGCTTACATTACCAACATAGTTTCCACTATAATTGTTGAAATCATAAACTTTTCCTGTTCCATCATAAAGTTTAGGCTCGGGTGTATCTTTTACAATCATGGATGGACTAAAAATACCTTTTTCAAAAGCTGGACCATAAACAACAATAGGTTTAAAAGTTGATCCTGGGCTTCTCTTAGCACTAACGGCTCTGTTGAAACCCATCTCTACAGTATAACTGCGTCCACCAACCAAACCTCTAATTGCTCCAGTACTTTGGTCTACGATAGCCATAGCACTTTCAGGTTCTGATCCACCCATACCTTTAGGGAAAAGAGAATCATTGTTATAGACAGTTTCCATTGCAGATTGAACAGTAGCATCTAAAGTCGTATAAACTTTATAACTACCATTATAGATGCTTTCTAAATTCTTTGAACTGATTATATCATCAGCTTCGGAAGTTACATAATCAATGAAATATTGAAAATTATCCAGATCTTTTTTTTCATTGACAGATTGATTTGGAACACCTGCTTTTAATGTTATTGGTGTTTTCTTCAACTCCGATGCTTCTTTTTCGGTTATATATTTTACAGCCACAAGTCTATCAAGAACTATATTTCTTCTTGATAATGCTTTCTCTGGGTTTTTAAAAGGATCATAATTACTAGGTGCTCGAGGTAAACCTGCAAGTAATGCTGCTTCAATTAATGTTAAATCTTTTGCTGATTTATCAAAATAAGTAATAGCAGCTGCTTCAACTCCATAAGATCCGTGACCATATGCAATAGTATTAACATAATTAGTTAATATTTCTTCTTTAGTTAATCTGTCTTCAATTTGCATTGCTAATAATATTTCTCTTATTTTTCTTACATAATTAACCGAAGTAGTATCCTCATTAACAAGGAGTACTCCTCTGGCTAGCTGTTGAGTTATTGTACTAGCTCCACCTGGGCGTCCAGTTGTAATCAAATTATTAAAAGTAGAACGGATTATACCTTTTATACTAAATCCATTATGATTATAGAATCTATTTTATTGATCCTTTCAAAACTTGGATTTTTGTTTTTGAAGTTT
>JAGXHX010000094.1 GCA_024635955.1 Bacillota bacterium | reverse complement strand
TACAATTAGTTGAAAATTTAATAAATAGCAGTGATGAACAAAAAGAAAATGCCGAAGATATTGGGGAACAAGAGTTAGATTTGGATTTTGAATCACCTAAAGGAAAAGGAAAAACTCCTTATGTCGATAAATTCGGTTTAGATCTTATAGAAAAAGCTAAAAAAGAAGATATTGATCCAGTAATTGGCAGAGAAAAAGAAGTTGATAGAATGATTCAAATACTAGGTAGGAAAAATAAGAATAATCCGATTCTTATTGGTGAACCTGGAGTAGGTAAAACGGCTATAGTAGAAGGTTTAGCTAGAAAAATATTTTCTAAGGATGTACCTGAGTTTTTATTAGATAAACGTCTTATAACATTGGATTTATCAGGTATGGTTGCCGGTTCAAAATATAGAGGTGAGTTTGAAGAAAGACTGAAGAATGTTATTGGAGAAATTGAAAGAGAAGGTAATATTATACTATTTATTGATGAAATACACACTTTGATTGGAGCGGGTGGAGGTGAAGGCACTATTGATGGTGCCAATATTCTTAAACCAGCTTTAGCTAGAGGATCTTTCCAATGCATTGGAGCTACTACACTTGAAGAGTTTAGAAAATATTTTGAAAAAGATGCTGCTTTAGAGAGACGATTTCAAAGTATACTCATAAAAGAACCTACTAATGATGAAGCTGTAGTAATTTTAAAAGGTCTTAGAGATACTTATGAAAAACATCATGGTATAACTATAACTGATGAAGCTATTTTAGAAGCAGTAAAATTATCAACAAGATATATTGGAGATAGATTTTTACCTGATAAAGCTATTGATTTAATTGATGAAGGTGCTTCAAGGTTAAAATTAATAAACAAGAAAATGCCGGAGGATTTTATTAATCTTGAAGAAGAAATAGCAAAGACTGAATTGCAAAAAAATGAAGCAGTTTCAGCTGAAGATTTTGAAAAAGCCGCAATATTAAGAGATGAAATCGAGTCAATGAAGAAAAAAATAGCTGATATGAAGACACAATGGCAAGAAAAAAATAATGCTAAAGATGTTAAATTAGTAGGGGAAGATATTGCTAAAATAGTATCAGAATGGACTGGAATTCCTTTATCAAATATATCTGTTGAGGACAAAGAAAAATTAATGCACCTTGAGGAAATACTTCATGAGAGGGTAATCGGACAAGATGAAGCAATAAGTGCTTTATCAAAAGCAGTCAGAAGAGCTAGAGCTGGACTTAAAAGCCCTAAAAAGCCTGCTGGTAGCTTTCTATTTCTTGGACCTACTGGTGTAGGTAAAACTGAAACAGCTAAAACTCTAGCATCATATTTATTTGGTAAAGAAGAAGATATGATTCGTTTTGATATGTCAGAATTTATGGAAAAACACACCGTTTCAAAGTTAATTGGTGCACCTCCTGGTTATGTAGGATATGAAGAAGCTGGACAGTTGACTGAAGCAATAAAGAGAAAACCTTATAGCGTAATTTTATTTGATGAGATTGAAAAAGCTCATTCTGATATTTTTAGTTTATTATTACAAGTAATGGACGATGGTAGGTTAACAGACAGCCAAGGGAAAACTGTTAATTTTAAAAACACCGTAATCGTAATGACTTCTAATGTAGGTGTTGATAGTATTAAAGGACTAAGCAAGCTTGGATTTAAAGCATCAGAAAGTAATGTGGGCCAAGATAATGAAGAGAAAATCTTAGGTGAAGCGCGCAAAGCTTTCAGACCTGAATTTATCAATAGATTAGATGATATTATTGTATTTCATAGTTTAACAAAAGATGAAACTAGTGAAATATTGGATTTAATTTTATCGGAAGTTAAAGCAAGAGCTAAAGAAATTGGTATAAATGAATTGATTGTTAAAGATAATTTAAGAGAAAAATTATTAGAGGATGGTTTTAATCCTGAATTTGGAGCTAGACCATTAAAAAGATCCGTACAAAAATATGTTGAAGATCCTTTAGCGGATGGTATTTTAAGCAGGACCATAGAAGAAAACAAAGGTGTTGCATTAGATTATAAAGATGGAAAAGTAGTGTTGGAAAATATTTAGTTATATGGTATGATGAAGAAGTTAAAAGGGGAGCTGAAAATCGGCTGAGAGGTGAGTGTAACTCATGACCCATAACCTGATCTAGATAATACTAGCGTAGGGAAATATATTTAGAAATAAATCTATTACTTACGTGGTAATAGATTTTTTTTGTGAAAGGATGGAAATAGAAATGAAAAAAGACAAAATTAGATTTTTAGTTGAAGGGGGCATTAGTTTAGGGTTAGCTATAGTACTAGGATTATTTAGTTTATTTACTATGCCACAAGGTGGCAATATTTCTTTGGCTACTTTACCTATTGTTGTTTTCGCAATGAGAAATGGTTGGAAACCAGGTGTTTTAGTTGGATTAGTATATGGAATATTACAATTGATTATTGGACCAATTTACTCTGTTCACCCAATTTCTATTATTTTTGATTATCTTCTTGTTGGGGCAATTTTAGGATTGATTATCAATCAAAGTTCTGATTTTAAATTTATTTTCAGATTTGCTGCAGTATATATATTAAGATATTTAAGTTATGTACTGTCTGGCATAGTGGTATTCAGCAGTTATGCTGGTGATCAAAATCCAGTAATTTATTCATTAGTATATAATTCATATGCATTAGTAGAAGCTGTAGTAGTACTTGTTATAATTTTAATGCTTAAAAAATTCTCTCCTATTTTTAAAAAGTAGAATTCATGTTATAATATATGGTGTATATGAATGTAATAAGGAGGAATATAATATGATTTCAAAACATTTAAATGACGAATTAAATCAACAAATTACTTATGAATTTTATTCAAGTCATCTTTATTTGGCTATGTCTGGTAAATTAGCTAGCGTAGATTTTGCAGGTGCAGCAACTTGGATGAGAACACAAGCAGAAGAGGAAAGAATTCATGCTTTAAAAATTATGGATTATATAATCGAAGCCGGCGGAGAAGTTTTAATAACTGGTTTTGAAGATCCAAAAGTTAAAGCAAAAAATATTCAAGGTATCTTTGAACAAGGACTTGAACATGAAAAATTTGTGACAAGTAGAATTAATTTCTTAATGGGCTTAGCTACAGAGGAGAAAAATTATTCAGCTGTAAATTTCTTAAATTGGTTTGTTAATGAACAGGTTGAAGAAGAGTTAAATGCTGATACAATTATTCGAAGTTTGAAGTTAATTGGCAAAGATGGAAATGGTTTATATCAAATAGATAAAGAACTAGGAGCTAGGATTGCTGTTAGTTCAACAACTACACAAGCTTAAAGAATATAAAAATGAACGAGGAGATAAACAATGCATTTAGCATTGTTATTTCCTTTGTTTATAATAGGAGATTAAATGAAAGGCTATATGATTTTCACCGGCACAGAACTATTATTAGGTAAAACACTAAATACAAACAGTCAGTTACTTACAAGTATATTCGCAGAACTTGGAATTGATTTGCATAAGATTATTACTGTAGGTGACAATAAAAAAAGAATCATTGCTGCTTTAACTGAAGTGCCAAATGATGTAGAAATCATCTTTTTAAATGGTGGTTTAGGCCCAACTGAAGATGATTTAACCAAAGAAGCTTTACTAGAGTATTTAAGTTTAAAAACAGTATACGATCAACAAACTTTAGACAAAATTTTAAAAAGAGCAGGAAAAAAAGCCTTGCCGGGAGATTTGAAGGTAGCAGAAATACCAGAAGGTGGAATAGCTTTTTACAATGATGCAGGAATTGCTCCAGGATCAGTAGTTAAAGGAAATGGGAAAAACTATTTTCTAACACCAGGACCACCTGAAGAATTAGCTGTACTAATGAAAAATAAAATAATTCCATATTTAAAAGAAAATATGCTGGGTGCAGAAAAAATTCATTCAAGAACTTTAAAATTTGCAGGAATAGGTGAATCTAAGGCGGAAGATAAGATAAGAGACTTAATAAGAGCCAGTAATCCAACGGTAGCACCTACTATAAAAGATGGAGAAATCCATTTTAGAGTTACAGCTAAAGGCGAGGACTGGAATGAACTTGAAAAAATGGTGTCAGATGTATCAGAGAAAATAATTGAAAGACTTGAAGATTATTACTTTGGTAAAGATGATGAAAGTCTTGAAAGTCTGGTAGCAGGTAAGCTGACAGAAAAAAAACTAAAGATTGCTATAGCGGAATCTTGCACAGGTGGATTACTAAGCCATACATTTACTAATATACCAGGTAGTTCAGAGTTTTTTGACAGAGCTTATATAACTTATAATAATCAAGCTAAAATAGAAGAATTAAAAGTAAAAAAAAGCACACTGGAACAGTATGGTGCTGTAAGCGAAAATACAGCAATTGAAATGGCGGAAGGTGTATTTGCCAAAACAAATGTTGATTTGGCCATTAGCATAACAGGGATTGCTGGACCATCTGGAGGAACAATAGATAAACCAGTTGGCTTAGTATACATAGCATTTAAATATAAAGAGCAAATATCGGTTGTGACAAGAATATTCAGCGGTAATAGGTTGGAGATTAAAAA
The DNA here is from genome assembly GCA_024635955.1 of Bacillota bacterium. Lineage (GTDB taxonomy): Bacteria > Bacillota > TC1 > TC1 > TC1 > WTXA01. The sequence continues at coordinate 23,188 of JAGXHX010000094.1, read as the reverse complement.
CAAAGTAGTTAAATTTATCCTGTTTGAAATTTTTAGAAAACTTAAGGAGGATTAATTATGATAATTAAAGGCGATATTATATTTACTAAAAACAAAGAAAAATTTGAAATTTATGAAAATGGATTTCTATTAATTCAAAATGGAAAAGTGAAAGCTGTTCAAAAAGAATATACAGGCATAGAAAAAGTGATAGACAGAGAGGGAATGTTGATAATTCCTTCATTTGTTGATTTACATCTACATGCAAATCAATACGCAAATTGTGGCCTCGGGTATGATGAAGAATTATTAACTTGGCTTGAAAAATATACATATCCAGAGGAAGTTAAATTCAAAGATTTGGCTTATGCTGAGGAAATATTTAAAGAAGTGCTAAATAAATTATGGGAAGCTGGTTCTTTGAGATCTGTTATATTTGCTAGCTTATACAAAGATGCATCAGAATTAATGTTTAAATTAGTTGCAGAAGCAGGTCTTAGTGCATATGTTGGCAAGGTTAATATGGATAGAAATGTTCCAGATTTCTATATTGAAACTACAGAAGACAGTATTAATTTTAGTGAAGATCTAATTAAGGAATTTAGTAATAATGATTTAGTTAAACCGATTATAACTCCTAGATTTGTACCTCACTGTACTATAGAATCGATGCAAGGCCAAGCAGATTTGGCAAAAAAGTATAATGTTCCTGTACAAAGTCACATGAATGAAAGTTTAGCCGAAAATGCTTGGGTAAAACAGTTGCACCCTCAATATAAAACATCTACAGACGTTTTTGAACAATATGGTTTGTTCGGAAGCAACAGCAAAACAATCATGGCTCATTGCATCCATAATACAAAAGATGAACTTGAATTGATGAAAAAAAGAAATTTCTATCCTGTTCATTGTCCTGAGTCAAATGCAAATTTGACTAGTGGAATTATGGATGTAAAAGGAATGCTTGCAGCTGGTCTTCATGTTTGTTTAGGCTCAGATATAAGTGGAGGACACAATATTTATATGCCTAATCAAATTATATTGGCAATTCAATTATCCAAGATGAAAGCAAGAATGGAAGATGATTTATCTAAAGTATTAACTTTAGCAGAAGTTTTCTATATGGCTACAAAGTCAGGTGGTTCATTCTTTGTCAACACAGGAAGCTTTGAAGAAGACTATAGTGGAGATTTCTTAGTCATAGATACAACTAGTATTATGGCTCCACGTGAAGTGAGAAGTCCGATTGAAAGATTAGAAAAGTATCTATACATTGGTAGTCAAAATAATATTACTGAAAGATATCTTCAAGGTAAGAAAATAGACAAACCTTTTAAGGAATAAATAATGAATAAATACTTTAACAGAGAATTAAGTTGGTTAGAATTTAATAAAAGAGTACTTGAAATATATGATAGAAAAAACCTTTTATTAGGTGATAAACTAAAATTTATTAGTATTTTCTATAATAATTTAGATGAATTTTTCATGGTAAGAGTTGGATCACTGTGGGAACAAAGTAAAAGTGACCAAGATAGTTTGGAAATATCTGGACTATCACCTGACGAAGAAATAAACTTGATAAGTGTTAATGCAAGAGAAATGTATAAAACTTGTTATATTAAATATGAAAATCTGAAAAACAGTCTTTTAGAAGAAGGTATAAAGATAATTGATTATAAAAAATTAACTGAATCAGAAAAAGTTGAGTTGGGAAATTATTTTAAAAATTCAATATATCCATTTTTAACCTTTAGAGCCTTAAAGCTAGATACAAAATTTCCTTTAATTAAAAACAAAACCATTAATATTTTTTTAAGATTATTTAAAGATGGTGAAGATTATTTTGGTAATGTACAAATTCCTGAAAAGATAAATCGATTAGTATCTATAGGGCAGAAGAAAGAAAGAAAATTTATTTTACTGGAGCAATTAATCTCTAGTAATTTAAATTTTCTTTTTGATAGTTATCAAATATTAGAAAGTAATATTTTTCGTATAACTAGAAATGCAGGTTTAAATTATGATGAAGATGATGAAGACGATTTGTTATTGAAAGTAGAAAGATCAATAAAAAAACGAATTTGGGGGCAAGTTGTAAGATTAGAACTTGCTAGCACACCGTCGAAAAAGCTAATGCAAATATTTAAAGAAAAATTCCGAATTACAGAAAGAGAAATATATGTTATAAATAATGACTTGGATTTAACGTATCTTGATAATATTTATAAGAAAAAATGGTTTAGTAGATTAAAACCTGAAGAACCTATACATAATTATATTAGTAGTGAAGAGAGCCTTTTCAAACAACTCCAAATCAAGGATTATATGCGTCATTTCCCTTATGATGATTTTAAATGTATACTAGACTTTTTAGAGGAAGCTGCCAATGATCCTAAAGTGATTGCTATTAAACAAACTTTATATAGAGTAAGTAATAAAAGTCCAATAATTGAAACCTTAATTAAGGCATCAAATAATGGGAAAAATGTTACAGTTCTATTAGAACTGAAGGCAAGATTTGATGAAGAAAATAATATTGCCTGGGCGAAAAGATTAGAAAAAGCAGGAGTTCAGGTGATACTTAGCCCTTTAAAATTAAAAACACATGCTAAATTGATTTTAGTTGTAAGAAAAGAAGTTAACAATAAAATTCATACATATTGTCATATTGGAACTGGTAACTATAATGAGAAAACTGCTGTAACTTATGAGGATATAGGAGTTTTTACTGCTGATAAAAATATTGGTGAAGATTTAATTAATATTTTTAATTTTTTAGCAAGTGGAAAAGTAATCGATGAGTCCAAAGAAATTATAATAAGTCCATTCAATTCAAGAAAAATATTTAATGAACTAATAGATTTTGAAATTAATGAAGTGCAAAAAGGGAAAAATGGATTAATAAGAGCTAAGATGAATTCATTTATTGATCTTGAAATGATAAATAAGTTTTATGAAGCAGCTGAAGCAGGTGTTAAAATTAATTTAATTGTTAGAGGTATATGTGGATTGGTGCCAAATAAGAATATAAAAGTTAAAAGCATTGTTGGTAAGTTTTTAGAACACAGCAGGTTATACTATTTTTATCATGGTGGCCTAAAAATAACTTTGATTGGTAGCATGGATCTTATGGATAGGAATTTTGATAGAAGAGTTGAATGTTTATGTCCTATTAAGGATGTTGAAATCAAGAATAGATTATTAAACATTCTTGATATATTAGATAAGGATAGAGTTAACAGTTATTATCTAAAAGAAAATGGGAAATACGAAAGAAATTTTGATGATGATCAATTGGATGCTCATAAATATCTTACGAATGGAGAAATAAAATGAAAAAAAAGGTGTTAGTTGCTATGAGTGGTGGAGTCGATAGTGCAGTGACAGCTTTACTTCTGCAAAAACAAGGTTATGAAGTTGTAGGTGTTACATGTCAAATATGGCTTAATGATATTTGTAATATTGATTCTCAAAAATCTTGTTGCGGTAATGAAGCGATTGATGACGCTCGTGCAACGGCAAGTATTCTAGAGATTAAACATTATGTATTTAATTATAGAGATTTATTTAAAGAAAAGGTCATTAACAATTTTTGTAGTGAATATCTTGCAGGTAATACTCCTAATCCTTGTATGGATTGTAATCTATATATCAGGTCAATTGACCTACTTGATAAGGCTTTGGGAATGGGATTTGATTATTTGGCAACCGGTCACTATGTAATAAATGAATTTAATGAAAAAACTAATGAATTTGAATTAAAAAAAGGTATGGATCAAACAAAAGATCAAAGTTATTTTTTATATCAGTTAAATCAAGAAAAGCTTAAACATTTGCTCTTTCCTCTTGGAAAGTTAACAAAAAAAGAAGTTAGAGAAATTGCTGAAGAAAATAATATACCAGTAGCAAATAAAAAAGAAAGTCAGGATATATGTTTTGTTCCTGATGGGAATTATGGCAAATTCATAGATGAATATAATGGTCTAGAAAGTAAACCAGCTTTAATATATCATAAAAACGGTAAATTTTTGGGAAAAGGTAAACCTATATATTATTACACGATTGGGCAAAGGAAAGGCTTAATTGTTGCTTATGGTACTCCAGTATATGTTTTAAGTATAAACAAAGATGAAAACAGAATAATAGTAGGAGATGTCAAAGATATATATAATTATGGTCTGATTGCGGGTTCTACTTACTATATTTCAAATATATTGATACAAGATGGTAGTGAAGTTTATGTTAAAGTAAGATACAGAAGCAAGCCAACGAAGGCAAAATATTATGTTTGTGCTGAAGGATTTAAATTAATTTTTATAGAGCCAACCTCATCAGTAACAACAGGCCAATCAGCAGTTTTATATAATTCGCAAAATCCAGATATTTTAATTGGGGGCGGTAGGATTATAAAGGTGCTTGAAGATGAATAAACAATTTATATTAGAACAATTTAAAGGTGGTCATATTTATTCCTTTATTGGAGCTGGTTGTAAAACATCTGCCATAAAAGAAATTGCAAGAATATTATATATTGAAGGATATAAAGTTGTTATCAGCTCTACGACTAAAATGTCTGTAGAAGAATTTGCTGAATATAAGGTGGATATAAGAAAATCTATCAAAATTGATGATTTAACAGAAAATATAAATGTTTTATTGTCTGGGAAAAGTGAAGATAAATATCTTGGATTTAAAAAAAATGAGTTCGAGGATCTAGTTCATATACCTATTGACACTATCATTTTGATCGAGGCAGATGGTTCGAGAAGATTACCATTTAAAGTCCCTTATGAACATGAACCAGTAGTGCCTGATAATTCTGTGAAAACATTTTTATTTTTTTCTGCAAAAGTAATAGGTAAGGAAATTACAGCAGATAATACCTATAATTTAGAGAGAATTAAAGAGATTATATCTAATGAGGATATGGTATATACAAATGAAAATATTTTAAAACTACTTAGTCAATGTTGGATAGCTGATATTAATTATAGGAATCTGAAAATTATAGTTAATCAGGGGGATGTTTTAATAAATGATTATTTAATCAAAGATTTATTGAGCAGTATATATAAAATGTTTGATATTGGAGCATATTTAATTTCAATTAAAGAAAAAAAAATATATAAATCATTTGATGATAAAATAGGCGTTTTAATTCTAGCTGCTGGCGAAGGTAAAAGGATGGATGGTATAAAGCAGTTAATGGATTTTAATGATTCTACATTTCTTGAAGAAACAATTAAAAAATATAGTTCTTTTGCTCAAGAAGTAGTTGTTACTTTAGGGTATTATAAAGCTGAAATAAGGCAGAATATTAAAGAATTAGGCTTTCAATATCAGGAAATAGAAGATTATAAAGATGGAATGAGTGCTTCTTTCAAGGAGTCAAAAGATTTCAAAACTGATTATTTTTTAGTTACACCTTGCGATTTGCCACTAATTGAAGAGAATACAATAGATATACTATTAAAAACTTATAAAAAAAATAGAGGGAATATAATTGTGCCAAGATTTATGGGAATCAACGGGCACCCTGTTGTATTTCCTATTGAAATGCAAGCAAGTTTCAAAAATATTAATGGCGATAAGGGTGCAAGAGACATTATCAGACAGAAAGGCTGTCTTTTTATAGACGTTGATGATCCTGGTATTATTGCTGACATTGATACATTTAGTGATTATATAAAAATCAAGGAGGCATTTGATGGTAAAAGTTTTAATTAGAGGTGCAGGAGATTTAGCTAGTGGGGTAGCCATGGCTTTTCACAAAAGTGGATTTCAAGTTTTAATGACAGAAGTTGAACAACCGACAGTTATTAGAAGTACTGTGGCTTTTGCTACTAGCATATTTGAAGGTGAAATTGAAATTGAAGGAGTAAAAGGCCTTCAGGTTACAGAAGATGATTTTAAAGAAATTTTAGAAGCTGGTTATATTGGAGTGATAATTGACCCGCAAGGGACAATAAAGAATGAATATAAGCCTGATGTGTTGATTGATGCAATTTTGGCTAAAAAAAATTTAGGTACAAAAATTGATGATGCACCAATAGTTATTGGTTGCGGACCAGGTTTTTATGTTGGTGATGATTGTCACTTGGTAATAGAAACAAAAAGAGGACACTATTTAGGTAAAATAATTGAAAAAGGATCTGCTATACCTAACAGTGGTATACCTGGCATTGTAGAAGGTAGGGGATTGGAAAGAGTGCTGTATTCACCTGTAGCTGGTAAAGTTAAACATTATAAAAAAATTGGCGATATAGTTGATGAAGGTGATATAATATTAAAGGTTAACGAAATTCAAGTAACAAGTCCTTTCAAGGGTGTATTACGTGGTTTGATAGCTGAAGGGATGAATGTTCCAAAGGCCATGAAAATTGGTGACGTGGATCCAAGAATAGAACCTCGATACTGTTTTACAATTTCGGAAAAAGCTATGGCTATTGGTCGTTCTGCAGTGGAGGGAACTTTATTATTAGGCCGAAAAAAAAGACTATTTGGAGTTAGAAAATATGAATAAGAAGATATTAGAAGCTATTAGAGATAGATCAGAACCTATGGTTTTGGTAACAATAATTGAGACAAAAGGCTCTGCACCTAGACATAATGGTAGTAAGATGTTAGTTTCAAATGATGGGATAATTGAGGGAACTGTTGGTGGTGGAAGAGGTGAATATAATAGTTTAATTGAAGCGCAAGCTGTATTGGAAAATAAAAGTTTTACTATTATGGATGTTGCAAGACTAGGTGATAATCCGAAGGAATCATTGATGATATGTGGTGGAGTAAATAAGCTGATGCTACAATATTTAAATGATAGTACTAAAGGAACTTATCTGAAGGCACTCGAAATTAATACTAATGGACATGGAATTAAAGTAAGGACTGATTTATTAACTGGAGATATAAGTATAGTTGATCTAGATATAAATAGCTTGGATAATTTTTTTGATGATATTATTACGCCAGCTGACAATCTACTGGTATTAGGTGGAGGTTATGTAGGTTTTGCTATTTATGAATTGGCTGTTATGCTAGGATTTGAAGTAACTGTTTTTGATGACAGACCGGAATTTGTTGAGAAGACAAGATATCCTAATGCTGACAGACTTGATTCAGGTGATTATGTTAAATTAATTGATTCATATAATTTCAATGATTTTACATATGTTGCTGTTGTAACTAGAGGTCATCTTCAAGATGCTGATTGTGTAAAAGGTATAATCAAGAAAAATAAGAAATATTTAGGTTTAATTGGGAGTAAAAGAAAAGTTCAATTGATTTTAAAAGATTTAAATCAATCGGGTTTTTCTAAAGAAGAAATCAATAAAATTCATGCTCCTATTGGTATAGACATTGGAGCTGAGACACCAGAAGAAATCGCTGTAGCTATTTTGGCTGAAATAATTGGAGAAAAATATGGGAAGAAGATCGGAAAATGTTAATAGAAGAACTAAAAAGTCTAAAACTAGGAAAAAGCCTAGTTTAAAAGCTTATTTATTTTTGGTTTTAATAATATTATTTGGTATATTTTTATTAATCAATTTAGTTGATAAAGAAGTTTCAACCATAGCTAAAGTGGATGATAAAGAAGTTGACCAAATAATAAATGCTGAATCAAAAGACTTAGATATTATTGAAAGTAGTGGTTATATTGTAAAGCCTAATTTCGAAGAACCTACAAAAGGAATAATTATATATGGCACTGGAGGCGTTTCTCCGAAGGCATATATACCTCTTAGCATAATTTTTGCTAAAAAAGGTTATTTAGTTGCAATTCCTGAGTTTTTGTTTAATAGTCCAAATATTGGTGTTAATATGATAAATGCAATTATTAATAATAATAAAAATGTAGATTTTTGGGTTGTTGTTGGTCATGGTAGTGGTGGTGAAGCAATGTCTGAAAATCTAAAAGCTTATGATAAAATTAAAGGTGCAGTATTTTTAGCTTCTTATCCTAAAGAAGGTGCAGATTTAAGTAAAAGTGGATTGAAAGTAGTTTCTATTAAAGGCACTGATGACAAGGTTTTAAATTTAAATTTATACGAAGAACGTAAAAAATTATTACCTATTGATACTATGTTCGTTCAAATTGAAAATGGTAATTTTTCATATTTTGCAAATTATGAAAATGATAATAACGCAGAAATCACTAAATTTGAGCAACAGATTCAAACATCTGTCCAGATATTGAATTTAATTGATCAAATTAGATGATATTATAATTATGGAGGAAATAGTGGATAGTATAATACTAGGAATTGAAACAAGTTGTGATGAAACATCGGCTGCCGTAGTTAAAAATGGTAAGACTGTGCTTTCAAATGTTATTTCATCACAAATAGATATACATAAAAAATATGGGGGAGTCGTTCCTGAGGTCGCTTCTAGAAAACATCTTGAAATGATAATAGGAGTAATTGACCTGGCTATAAAAGAAGCTGAAATTAAAAAAGAAGATTTGACCGCAATTGGAGTAACCAATCAACCGGGACTTATTGGAGCTCTATTAGTTGGTATTACCGCGGCTAAAGGCTTGAGTATTAGTTTGAATATTCCAATAATTCCAGTTCATCATCTTAGAGGTCATATTTATGCCAATCTTGTTGAACATGAACTAACTGATTTTCCTATTTTAGCATTAATAGTTTCTGGAGGGCATACGTCTTTAGCAATATGGCATAATCATCTCAATATTGAAGTTATAGGTAAAACTCTTGATGATGCTGCTGGAGAAGCTTTTGATAAAATTGCCAGAAAATTAGGGCTGGATTATCCAGGAGGACCAGAAATAGAAAAGTTTGCAAAACATGGCTCTAAAACTGATCTTGTTTTTCCTATAGCTAAATTAGGCAAGGGTAGTTATAATTTTAGTTTTAGTGGATTAAAATCGAATGTAATAAATTATATTAATAAAATGAAAAGCCAAGGTCATAATATTGTAATAGAGGACATAGCATTTGCAGTTCAAGAAGCAATTGTTTCAGCAGTTGTTGAAAAGGTTATGTTAGCTAGTGAAAATTATGGTATTAAGAAAGTTGTAATTGGTGGAGGTGTAACTTCTAATAAGTATCTTCTAAAAAGATTAGAAGAAGAAGGTTGTAAAACTGGTTTGCAAGTATATGCACCAAAAGGAATATATTGTACAGATAATGGAGTAATGATAGGCAGTGCTGCTTACTATTTAAATCAGTTTGGAATAAAAGGAGATTTATTTCTTAACGCTTATTCTAGTGGTGATATTAAGTAGTTATCCACAATATCCACAGATTAATAACTTGATGTATGTGGAAACTGTGGATAAGTAGAGAGAAAAGGAGTAGTTTTGAAAAAAAATAGAAAACTTTTTAAAAAGCAAAATGATAGTAAATTGACGGAAAAACCTAAAAAAAAACCTAAAAAATCTAAAGTTAGTTTTTTCTTTAAATTATTTGGTTTTATTTTAATTGGTCTATTTATTTACTTTGCTGTAAAAAGTACTAGCGATAATATATCTTATAGTGTTTTTGAAAGCTTAGATAATTTAAAACAAGATAAATTACCTTACTTGGTAATTATTAGGGATGATTTTTCACAAGCGTCTAGCGATAATAACAAAAATCTTAACAATATAGTTAAAGATACAAAAGATAGTATGATGGTTTTTAATATTACATATAGCCAAAAGGATAATAGTAATGAATCTGAATACTTTATAGATAAATATAATATTGAAAGTTTGCCAGTGGTCATTTTATGTGATGGTAATGGTGATTTGATTAATTCTTTTTATATACCTTTTGATACTAAAGTTATTATTAATAATGTTAAAACAGCGGCAGAAAGTAGTGTGAAATAATGAGGGAAATTGATTATATAAGGATATCAGTTACTGACAGGTGTAATTTGAGATGTGTTTATTGTATGCCTGAAGAAGGTGTTGAATTGCTTAAACATCATGATATGATGAGTTTTGAGGAAATATATAATTTAGTTAAGGCTTTAGTGCCTTTAGGTATTAAAAAAATTCGTTTAACAGGAGGAGAACCTTTAGTAAGAAATAATATTGAAACTTTGATAAAAATGCTCAGAAGTATACCCGAGATTGATGATATTACCTTGACAACTAACGGTATTCTACTTGAAAAAATGGCCAAAGACTTAAAGAAGGCTGGATTATCTAGAATTAATGTGAGTTTAGATTCTCTTGATGAAGATAGATTTAAAAAAATAACTAGATGGGGTAGTTTAGAAAAGGTTCTTTCGGGAATTGATAAGGCTATTGAAGTTGGTCTAACGCCTGTAAAAATTAATGTTGTAGCTATCAAAGGTATTAATGATGATGAGTTTATTAAGTTTATTGATTATGCTTATAAAAAGGATGTTCAGGTTAGGTTTATTGAGTTAATGCCTATTGGTGAAAGTGACGAAGAAGCAATATTAAAACATTACCCTATAGATGATATTAAAAAATTAATTGAGACAAAATATCAACTTGAGGTTAATGAGAATATAAGAACTAATGGCCCAGCTGAGAATTACAATATTATTGGAGGAATAGGATCTGTAGGTTTTATCGGGGCATTGTCTCATAAATTTTGTAGTGCTTGCAATAGGATTAGGTTGACAGCTGACGGGAGATTTAGACCTTGTCTATATTTAGATAAGGAATATGATGTTTTGAAGCTTATCCGCAATGGAGCTAGTGACGAGGAATTAAGGACATTTGTCCGAGAAATTATTCTGGGTAAACCAGAGGGACATAACATGGAAGATGGTTGGGGAGATCAACGCAGAAAAATGTCTCAAATAGGAGGTTAAGATGGAGTTTACTCATTTAGATAAACAAGGTCGAGCGAAGATGGTTGATGTTGGCGGTAAGAATATTACAACTAGAACTGCTTTTGCTACTGGTAAAATAATTTTACCTACTAAAATAATGGAGGCAGTTTTAGATAACAGTGTTCCTAAGGGTGATGTTTTTAGTGTTGCTAGGGTTGCAGGTATAATGGGAGCAAAAAATACTTCAAGCATGATTCCAATGTGTCATCCTCTTCCAATAAATAGCTGTTCTGTTGATTTTAATATAGATGAGAAGAATTCACTGATTGAAGTTATATGTACAGTTAATGTAGATGGTAAAACAGGAGTGGAAATGGAGGCCCTGACTGGTGTTTCCGTTGCTTTATTAACTATTTATGATATGTGTAAGGGTATTGACAAGGGTATGGTAATGACAGATATTTTATTAGAGAAAAAGACCGGAGGAAAATCTGGTATATATGAAAGGAGTAAATAGTTATGGCAAAAGTTTTGGCTGTTTGCATTAGTCTTAAAAAAGGTGAGCAAAAGAAAGAAATTGATTTTGCAGAATGTGTTGTTGATTTTGGTATCAAGGGTGATGCTCATGGCGGTAATTGGCATAGGCAAATTAGTTTATTAGCTAAGGAAAGTGTTGATGAAATGAGAGCCAAGGGTATAACATTAAATAATGGTGATTTTGCAGAAAATATTGTTACTGAAGGTATTAATTTAAAAGAGTTGCCTATTGGTTCTAGATTATTAATTGGTGATGAAGTTATATTGGAAGTTACTCAAATTGGCAAAGAGTGCCATTCTGGCTGTGTAATTATGCAAAAGGCTGGCAAGTGTGTTATGCCTACAGATGGTATTTTCGCCAAGGTAATAAAGCCTGGAAATATTAAAGCAGAGGATAGTTTAGGGGTTGAGTATGTTTAAGGTTGGTGTTTTAACTGCTAGTGATACAGGTGCCAAAGGAGAACGTGAGGACTTGAGTAGCAAGGTTATTATAGAAATGATTAAACCTGTTGGTGAGGTTGTTGAGTATATTATGGTTGCAGATAATCGTTTAGATATTTCTGCTGTTTTAAAAAAGTGGTCTGATGATTTGAAATTGGATTTGATAATGACGACTGGTGGAACTGGATTTTCTCCTAGGGATGTTACACCTGAGGCTACTCTTGATGTGGTTGAGCGTGTGGTTCCTGGTATACCAGAAGCATTGAGAGCAATGAGTTATCAAAAGACTAATCGTGCTATGTTGTCTAGGGGTGCTGCTGGTATTAGGGGTGGTACTTTAATTATTAATATGCCAGGAAGTCCTATTGCTTGTAGGGAATATTTGGAGTTTCTTTTACCAGTGCTTGGTCATGGACTTGAGATATTGACAGGTAGTTCAAAAAATTGTGCCAGAGGTGAAGTTAAATAGAAGTTTTCTTATTGATTTTTTGTTTAAATTTTGTTATTATTCATATTGTTAGCAATCAAATAAGTTGATTGCTAATCTAGTTAGAAGGAGGAGTATTCATGGATTTTAAAGTAGTTGGTAATAGGGTTGTTGTAAAGCAACTGGATTCTGTCGAGAAGACAGCAAGTGGAATTTTACTGCCAGACACTGCTAAAGAAAAGCCTTTTGAGGGAGCAGTTATTGCTGTTGGTTCTGGTAGGGTTTTAGAAGATGGTAAAAGAGAGACTATGGAAGTTAAAGCTGGAGATAAGGTTATATTTTCTAAATATGGCGGAGTTGAAGTGAAAATTGGTGATGCAGAATATTTGGTTCTTCGTCAAGATGATATATTGGTAATCTTAAATTAGGAGGAATAAAATGGCTAAGGAATTAAAGTTTGGTATAGAAGCCCGTAAGGCTTTGGAAGCTGGGGTTGATGCTCTTGCTAATGCTGTTAGGGTAACAATGGGTCCAAAGGGTAAGAATGTTGTATTAGAGAAGAAGTATGGTTCACCTTTAATTACTAATGATGGTGTTACTATTGCTAGAGAAATCGATCTTCCTGATGTTTTTGAAAATATGGGTGCGAAGTTAGTAAAGGAAGTTGCCACTAAGACAAATGATGTTGCTGGTGATGGAACTACTTCTGCTACAGTTTTGGCTCAAGCTATTGTTAAAGAAGGACTGAAAAATGTGACTGCAGGAGCCAATCCAATTATCCTTAAGAAGGGTATTGAAAGGGCTGTTGAAATTGCAGTTAATGAAATTAAGTCTATGAGTAAGAGTGTTGAAAGTAAGGAATCCATTGCTCAGGTTGCTTCTATCTCTGCAAATGATCAGGAGATTGGTGATCTAATAGCTGAGGCTATGGAGAGAGTTGGTAATGATGGAGTTATTACAGTTGAGGAGTATCAGGGTTTTGGGACTAATTTAAAGGTTGTTGAAGGGATGCAGTTTGATAGAGGTTATTTGTCATCATATATGGTGACTGATACTGAAAAGATGGTTGCTGAACTTGATGACCCATATATTATGATTACTGACAAGAAAATTAATAACATACAGGAGATTCTTCCTGTTTTAGAGAAAATTGTTAAGACTAGTAAGTCTTTGTTATTGATTGCTGAGGATGTTGAGGCTGAGGCTTTGGCTACTTTGATTGTTAATAAGGTTAGAGGGACTTTTAATTGTGTTGCTGTTAAAGCTCCAGGTTTTGGTGACAGACGTAAAGCGATGCTTCAAGATATTGCAATTTTAACAGGTGGTCAGGTAATTTCCGAAGAGCTTGGTTTAAAACTTGATCAGGTTGAGTTGGATCAGCTTGGTTCTGCAAGACAAGTTGTAGTAGGCAAAGAGTTTACTACTCTTGTTGAGGGTCGTGGTGATAAGGGAGAACTTGTTAATCGTGTGTCACAAATAAAGAGAGAATTAGAAGACTCTACTTCTGATTTTGATAAAGAAAAGCTTCAGGAAAGAGCTGCTAAGTTAGCTGGTGGAGTTGCAGTTATTCAGGTCGGTGCAGCAACTGAGACAGAGATGAAAGAGAAGAAGTTAAGAATTGAAGACGCGTTGGCTGCGACAAAGGCTGCTGTTGAGGAAGGTATTGTTCCTGGTGGTGGTGTTTGTTTGGCTGATATTATTTCTAAGATTGTTGATGATTCTTTGGTTGGTGATGCTTTGACTGGTTTGAATATTGTTAAGAAGGCCTTGGAGTTTCCTGTTAGGCAGATTGCTGAGAATGCAGGTGCTGAAGGTTCTGTGGTTATAGAGAAGGTCCTTTCTTTACCTATTGGTTTTGGTTTTAATGCTTTGACTGGCGAGTTTGTAGATATGGTTGCTAGTGGCATTGTGGATCCTGCTAAGGTAGTTCGTTCTTCTTTGCAGAATGCTGGTAGTATTGCAGCTTTATTATTAACTACGGAAACGCTTGTTGCTGAAATTCCGGAGCCTAGTAAGCCGGATATGTCAGGTATGGGCGGAATGCCAATGATGTAAGTAAATATTATATTAAAAGCCTCCTTCTATAGGGGGCTTTTTTAGTTTTAATATTACTATTTTAATAAATATTGTCATAGATATATTAATAGCTGATAAATATTACTTTCATTTGATAATTCATTGATTTGTAGTATAATTAGAACAGAAATTATATTCAAATACTTCTTTATTTAAATGAGACAAGTATTATGAAAGATACAAAAAACTTAGGAATAACTTTATTGGGAGTGTGGATTTTATTAACAGGACTATTAGCGGTAATAAGTATTCCAATTCCATTCTTGAATATAATAATTGCAATGTTAGCAATAAGACTGATATATCAAAAAAGAATTGAGGATTCAAATGGAAGAAAAGTCTAAAAGAACAAAAAGAACATATTCGGAAAAAGATAATCATAAAATACAACGTATAACTGGGATTGTATTTATTATAATAGAAGTAATTCTGGGATTTAGATTTGTTTTTAAATTAGCAGGAGCAAACGCTGACAATATTTTTGTTAATGGTATATACTATATAAGTCAATTATTTGTAGGTATTTTTGAAGATATATTCACTAAAGCGACAACAAAAGGACTGGAAACAACAGTTGTATTCGAACCGTCAACTCTTATGGCGATAGTAGTAATTGGTGTTATTGCTTGGATTGTATTAATGATAATGAAATCAAATAATAACATTAAGAAAGAAAAACAAGAAATTATTGAAGAAGTAGATGATCAAAAAAAATTATAAAAAGAAAGGGTGATTACTTATGTTATGGACAATTATCGTTATATTGGTAGTATTGTGGCTTTTAGGATTTATTACTACAATCGGTGGAGGTTTTATTCACATTCTATTGGTTATTGCACTAATCATTCTTGCTGTACAATTACTTAGTGGTAGAAGAGGTTAATCATATATTTATTAGAAAATAAAAAAATGATTTGCACATTAAGAGTCCCCACAATAGGGGGCTTTTTACTTGCAGTAAATTAAAAGCATATATATTAGTATAATATATTTATCTTAAAGTTTGAAATATAAATTATTAACTAAATGAAACAATGGTAAATTGGGGCATTAAGTACGTATTTGGAATGGTGGGTCATTCTAACCTTGGTATAGCTGATGCTATAAGAATTCAAGAAGAAAAAGGGAACATGAAGTATATCGGCATCGGATTATAAAGGGCCTTCTTTATTAGAAATAATAACTGATCCTGTTTTGACTTAGATAATAATTTATAAAATAAGATGGCTATTCAAATTTTGAATAGCCATCTTATTACTGAAATAAGTTAATTATATTTTTCAATTTTCTATTTTCTATTTTCCAACATATTTTTCAGGTTAGTATACTCTTGAGGTGTTATTTCACCTTTTGCAAGTCGTTCATTTAATATATACAAAGAGTTATCATTAACTGATTGAGTTGAGTTGCTAGATGATTGAACCAATTTAACAACTAGAAAAATTCCAACCGCTACAACAATAGCAATTATTATAAAAATCAACCAAAACCATCCACCCATATTATTATAACCATTTCCATATCTAAACCACATCATTACCAGCACCTCTTCCTTAATTTTTTTTTATTAGTTAGTATATTTACATTATACCATATTAAAAAAATATCAGAAGATAATTAATATTAATTATCTATAATAGTTAAAGATAATATGTTAATATGATTATGTACTTGTATATTATAAAGACTATGTCAACTTTTAATATATTTTAATTGAAGAATATAAGCAAAAATGAAATTGGAGAATTAATGCAATGGAGAAAAAACAAAAAAGATCAATACTTTATATTAGTATTTTTGCAGGAGTATTGGCACTAATCATACTTCAAGTGCTTCAAGCTTTTTTACCAATACCAAATGAATTTATCATTTTATTTCCATTATTATTAGCTATTGGATTATGGTCAATTATGCCTACAATCCTATATTTAGAAGATAAAAAATATAAAAAATTAGAAGCTGGGTTCGAATCAGAAATACTATATAAAACAAATGGTAACTTAATTACAATAAATGGACAAAGAAATGGGAATATCTACTTAGAAAAGGACAAAATTCATTTTATATCATTAGATAAAAAACCACCTATTTTAATTGAACTTAAAAAAGGTCAATTAATGAAAGTTGAATTAATAAACTTCTTCGATCTTGAAATTGAAGTGGATAAAGAAGTCCTTCTATATTTTAGAACAGTAGAAGCAGAACAATTGATGATAAATATGATAGAAAAAGGCTTCATTTAAAAAATGAAGCCTTTTTCTATCTTGATATAATTATTTTGAAATTATTACTTGAAATCAAAAAAAATACTAACAGCTTCATGGATATATTCATCACTACCCATAAGTATGATATTATCATCACATAGAATAATTTGCTTTTTTCGCCTGGATATAAGAAGAATAAGACAATCACCTGGAAGTTTTGTATTCTTTAATATTAAAGTCTTACTGGAGGTATACTATATAATGACCTCTTGTCAGCTAACCTTGTCATAATCTTCTTTGTTAAAAACTTTCTTAGCTGATTCAGTTTATAGAATATAACCAGTAAGCAAAGTATCAACAGCCAGCATAGGAGCCACTACATTGATTCACAAGGCTTTAACTTCATGAATAGACAAATGATTATCTACCATAGCAACAACATGTGAATAACTGGCTACAATTGCTTGTTTGCCTAAAATAACATTCCTTGAAGTATTCTTATATAAAGATGCAAAAGAAAGTATTTTTTTATGCCTTAACAACTATAGAAGGGGATCTTGTTATTCATATAATGCTTCCTCGAAATTGGTGGTGTATATTTACTATTTTTATATTTTATAATAACCTATATAACTTGTAAATAAAAGACAGGTAGAAATAAGATAAATTTTATATTTAATTGAACGAATTTAAGTATGCTTTATGCTTTTAGATATACTTTTTTTACTATTAATTATGTGGTATACTAGTTAAGTATTTTTATGATAATAGAAGGAGAATATCGATGAAAACATACGAGGATTCAATTAAAGAAATTATCTACTCAGAAGAAGTTATTAAAAAAAGAGTAGCAGAAATCGGAGAACAAATAACCAAAGACTTTAATGGAGAAGAACTATTTGTTGTAGCAGTTTTGAGAGGGTCAATAATATTTGTTGCAGACCTAATTAGACATATTGACTTACCTGTAGTTTTAGATACAGTAGCATTAGCTAGTTACTATAATGGAACAGATTCTTCAGGCAAGGTTAAAATCAATAAAGACCTTGAAAGTTCAATAACGGGAAAAAATGTTTTGATAGTTGAGGACATAGCAGACAGAGGAGTTACATTAACTTTTTTAAGTGAAATGTTACAGGTAAGAAAAGCAAAAAGTATAAAAATATGCACATTGTTAAATAAACCATCAAGAAGAACAACCGAAGTTCAACTAGACTATGTTGGATTTGATATAGAGGACAACTTTGTAGTGGGCTACGGCTTAGATTTCGCACAGAAATATAGGAATTACCCACACATTGGCATTTTAAAAGAAGAAATGTATAAGGAGTAATTTTATGATAAAAGAAACAATAGTAGTCCTAGATTTTGGTGGACAATACAACCAACTAATTGCTAGAAGGGTAAGAGAAGCTGGTGTTTATTGCGAAATGCTACCTTATAATATTAGTATAGAAGAATTAAAAGAAAAAAAGCTAAAAGGTATTATATTTTCAGGAGGACCTAATAGCGTATACTCAGAGGGAGCGCCACAACTAAATCCTGGAATATTTAATATTGGAGTACCAATTTTAGGAATTTGTTATGGTATGCAATTGATGGCCCATATGCTAGGTGGAAAAGTTGAAACTTCAAACTTAAAGGAATATGGACGTAGAGAATATACAATTGAAGATAAATCACCTTTGGTAGAAGGTATAATGTTAGAAGATACTTGTTGGATGAGCCATACAGATCAACTAACAGAACTTCCAGAAGGTTTCATTAACTTAGGAAGTACTGAAACTACACCTCATGCTATTATAGCCAATGAAGAAAAGAAGATATATGGAATACAGTTTCATCCAGAAGTTAAACACACTCCAGAGGGACAAAAGTTTTTAGAGAATTTTTTGTATAATATTTGTAATTGCACTAAAAATTGGACTATGGATTCATATATAGAAGAAGAAGTAGCAGAAATAAGATCTATTGTAGGAAATAGAGAAGTACTATGTGGACTTAGTGGCGGAGTTGATAGTGCTGTAGCTGCAATGCTAGTACATAAAGCAATAGGTGATCAATTAACTTGTATGTTTGTTGACCATGGGATGTTAAGAAAAAATGAAAGAGAAGATGTAGAAAAAACTTTCAAAGGTAAATACGGAATAAAGTTAATAACTATTGATGCTAAAGATAGATTTTTAAAAAAATTAAAAGGTGAAACAAGTCCTGAAAGAAAACGTAAAATTATCGGGGAAGAGTTCATTCGTGTATTTGAAGAAGAATCTAAAAAAATTGGCACATTTGATTTCTTAGTACAAGGAACACTGTATTCAGATGTTATAGAAAGTGGTACAGCCACAGCACAAACTATAAAAAGCCATCACAATGTTGGAGGTTTGCCTGATGATATTTCCTTTTCCCTAATAGAACCGTTAAAATGGCTGTTTAAGGATGAGGGACGAAAATTAGGACTAGTTCTAGGACTTCCTGAATCAATTGTATACAGACAACCATTTCCTGGCCCTGGTCTTGGAATAAGAATATTAAGTGATGTAACTCAAGAAAAACTAGATATTCTCAAAGAAGCAGATGCTATAGTGCGTAAGGAAATTGAAGCTTATGATCATAACAGGGATGTTTGGCAATACTTTGCAGTATTACCAAATATTAGAAGTGTGGGAGTAATGGGAGATGCAAGGACATATGCTTATACAATAATAGTTAGAGCGGTAGGTAGTGCCGATGGCATGACCGCAGACTGGTCAAAAATACCCTATGAAGTATTAGAAAAAATATCAAATAGAATAGTAAATGAAGTAGCACATGTCAACAGGGTAGCTTATGATATAACAAGTAAACCACCTGGTACAATTGAGTGGGAATAAATGCTTGTTTAGTGTCTATTTAAATGTTATAATATAATTGGAAAAAGAAATATTGCCCCCCTATGTTTCTAGGAAATTATTAAATTAACTTAACCTAGGAATGTATATTATATAAAAAGATGACTGAATAAGTCATCTTTTTAGATGTTTAGAAGAAGTTGGAGGTAAAATGACAAATAATACTAGAAGAACGTCAGGACTTTCTAGAAAAAGAACTAATAGAAATAGTAGTAGTCAAAATAAAAGTCAACACAATCGTTCATTAAGAAAGATACAACCTAAGGGTAAAAATAAAAAAATATATTCTAAATCTCCATTGAATAACCTTCTTACAAAAGCAGGAATAATATTTGGGATAATCTTAGTATTCTATGTAATATTTATATTTGAATTTCCGGCCAATTACCCTGATACTTTTAAAGTAAGTAATATGACTTTAGATTCTAATAAAATAGCAATGGAAATAGAAACAGACAGTTATAAGGGCAAATTAATACCACTTGATATTTTACTAACCATAGGAAAAGGTGAAATAACACTTGTTGGTGAAAAAGAAACTACAATAGTATTTGCTAACAATAAAAAAATCATACTTAAAGATGGCTCAAGAAAAGTAAAAATTGATGGAAAAACACAAAAATTTAATGCACCAGTTGTTAAATATAAAGATGTAATTCTTGTTCCTGGAGAATTAGCAGAAAGACTATTACCAAAAATAGCAAAATTTGATAACGGGAAAATAGCATTCACTTTATCTGGTGATAAACCAGAAGGTGAATATCAAAATTTTGCTGACTATGATGGTTACTTAAGGTTAGTAAATAAAGAAAATCCACTTACAAAAAATTATGAACCAACAGATTTAGTTAATGTTAATTCTCTTGATTCTATTATAGCTTACGGCACTAATACAAAACTAAGAGACGAAGCTGCGCATGCTTTAGCTAACATGTATAAAGAAAATGAGGTGCAATATGCTATGTCCAGTGGATTTAGAACATTTGAGAATCAAACTCAGTTATTTGATGATGAAGTAGCAGATAATATCAAGGCTGGTAAAACAGAAGAACAAGCCACACAAGCAGCAGGTACAATTGTTGCAGTTCCAGGTACAAGCGAACACCAACTAGGTCTAGCTGTGGATGTAGCAATTCCAGGAGTAATATTGACTGAAGAGTTTAAAAATACACCAGCTGGTAAATGGTTGATTAATAATAGTTATAAGTATGGTTTTGTACTTCGATATACAAAAGAACAAACGGCCATAACAAATATCATTTTTGAACCTTGGCATTATAGATATATGGGCTATCCGCATAGTGAGATATTATTTAAAGAAGAAATAGTATTTGATACATATATAAAGTCGCTAAGGGAAGAAAAGGTTAAATATTTCCATGCTGAAGATGGAAAAGATTATATAATTTGGCTTTTATCAGGATCATTAAAACCAGAAAAACTAGAATTTAATACTAGTAATGGTATTGGAGCTTCCTCAGATAATGGTGATGGTATTATTTTAACCATGAGAACACAAAACTGATAATTAAATTAATATATTAACAAAAAATAGAGAAAAGGCTTATAACCTTTTCTCTATTTTTAATAATAGACTTTTGGATATAAATCCAATAATTAAACCAAATAAGACCGAGAAAACTAAAATAAATGGTAAATAGAAAAGAGCAATATTCCACCCTAAAGTATATCCAATAATCAAAAATTGACCTAAATTATGTCCTAGAGATGACATTAGACTTGTCATAGGTATACTGAATTTCAGATATTGAGAAAATCCTATAAATATAATTGAAAAAACAGCACCTGCTATATTAACAAAGAAAATATATGTTAAAAAATATCCGAAAAGTAAACTCATCATTAAAACTTTGCCAGTAGATACTGCAGTAGCGGATTTTAAATCTAATAAATAGAAGGTTAATAAAATAGGAATTTGACTAAGACCAATTTTAAATGCGGGATTTGGTAAAAAAGAGGGAAGAATCATCTCTATGTAAGCAAATATTAGGGATAGTGCCAATAAAACACCAATTATGACAATATATCTTTGTCTTTTCATTTTAACACCCCATCAATTTGATTATTGTCATTAATTACAGTAATAACAACTTTATTAGGCAAACATACTATTGTTTGACCAGACAAATCAATGGCACCTTCTTTAATACATATTTTATCGCGGCATGTGCTGGTAATAACTCTGATTGTTCCATTTGAAATTTTTGCAGTCATAATTATTTGGCCTTTAGAATCTTTTATAATTATATCTTGATCTTTTGATAAATCATAGGTACCATAAAGATTTTGAGCTACTTCAATTTGAGCCTTTGCGCCAGGTCCTTTATTATTGATAATAAAGTAACTAGCAAAAGCAAGTATTAACAAAGCAATAATTATAATAATTTCTCTTTTATTGATTTTTATAAATGTTATCTTGGGAATATTCAATTTTAAATCCCTCCGATTTAACTATTGTATCATCATTTAAAACATATAATACTTCTACAGGATAATCTAATTTATCGATTAATTTACGTCCATCATCAATTGATAAAAGGAAAAGAGAAGTAGATAAAATGTCACTAATAATACCTTTATTGGTAATGACTGTTACTGATTTATATAATTCAGTTGGATAACCAGTAATTCCAGATAATATATGAGAATATTTCTTTCCATAAATATCATAATAACGGTTATAACTTCCTGAAGTTGCAATAGCTTGTCCATCACGTAATTTTACGGTTCCAATAATTTTATTAATAACTTCTGGATCTTGAACAGCTATATTGAAATAATCTCTCTCAACAGGTTTTCCTAAGGCGATTATATTACCACCAGCATTTATTAGAGCAGTATCAACACTTGAATTTTTTAAGAATGAGATTACTTTATCAAGACTATAACCTTTACTAACTCCACCTAGGTCAATTTCCATATCAGGGGGAAGTAGGACTCTACTATTAAATTTATCAATGACTATATCATTAGGTGTAGACTTACCAATAGAATTTAATGTTTCTTCTCGGGTTGGCAAGTAATTTTTTTCTGAAGCATTTTTCCAAATATTAACTGTCCTAAAAAGCCCAATATTGAACTCTCCTGCAGTTAAATTATAAAAGGGTATACTAATGGACAATTGATCTATTAAATCTTGATTAACCCTATAATATTCACCTCTATGAGCATTAAGGGAAGCTGCATTACCTTCATATGCAAAATAGGAAGTTGAATTATCTTCAACTTCTTTCATAACATTAAAAGCTTTATTTATAGTTTTGTCAAGTTTGTTTTTATCAATATTTTTTCCAAATAATTTAATTTCAACAGTTGTATTCATAATAAATTGTGTTTGACTTACAACAATGTTTTGATTCATATAGAAATAAATCAATGAAAGAATAAATATGAAAGAAATAAATATTAAAGATATTTTTTTAACGTTCACAATCAGCACTACATCCTGCACATCCAGCTTTTTCTTCCACTTCATAATTGACGGAAACAAACTTATTTTTGTCATATCTTAAAATTGCATGAGTAGGGCATACTTCCACACATGCACCACAGTTGGTACATTTAGAATAATCAATAACTGCTAATTTATCAACATGAATAGCATCAAAATTACATGCTTTCTCACATTTTTTACATTTTATACAAGCTACAGAACATGCAGCCATTGCATTTTTGCCTTTATCAGTATTATTACAATTTACCAAAACTTGTTGATTTTGTGGTATCAATTCCATCAGAAATTGAGGACATGCTTTTACACAAACTCCACAAGCTGTACATTTTTTCGCATTAACTTTAGGTAAACCATTGACCATTTCAATAGCATTAAAAGGACACCTTACAGC
>JAGXHX010000093.1 GCA_024635955.1 Bacillota bacterium | reverse complement strand
GTTATTGAACAACCTCTACAATATCGCCCTTTTTAATAAAGCCGCCCTTTATAACTTTGCAAAATAGTCCTTCACTAGGCAGTAGACTAACACCAAAAGTTCTACTAACAATACTTGGATGATCTTCCTTACCTATTTGAGAAACTTCAATTATAGCAGTTTCCCCAAGTTTTAATTTAATTCCAACTTTTAATTTCTCGAAGTTAAGCCCTTCTAATAAAATATTTTCTGCAAAATCTCCTGGTCCCATATCTAAGTCATTATTTACATTAGATTTTCTAACACTATTATAATCTAAACTAGTAATTTGTCTGGTCCAATCCCCTGCATGTCCATCACCAGCAATTCCAAAACCATCTATTACTTCAGCTTCTAAAACTTCCGTTTTTAATTGGCTTCTTTCTGGACTTATGGATATGGAATGTATTTTACCTAATTAATTGGTATGATTACTAATATTGAGAAAATTATCAGAATGATATTATTGGATTCTCAGAATATATAGTTATAGTATAAATATAATATGCACGAAATTTTAATATATTTTGCAATTAGAGCATCTTTAATAAAGATGTGATACTATAAATGAAAAGTTTAAATTTTAAATTAGTATATAATATTCTAATTTTTAAAAATGGGGTGTTGATTTTGAAAAGTAAAGAGATCCTTTTAATAGAAGATGATAAAGCTATAACAAGAGTATTGGAACTAGAATTCAATCATGAAGGTTACACATATGATATATCAGCCAATGGTAGAGAAGGTCTAGAAAATTTTCAGAATGGAAATTATGGTATAATCTTGCTTGATTTAATGCTACCAGAGATAAGCGGTTTGGAAGTTTGCAGAAAAATACGCAAGGTATCTAGCATCCCAATTATTATGCTTACAGCTAGACGTGATATCACGGATAAGGTTATTGGCTTAGACCTTGGTGCTGATGATTATATAACCAAACCATTTGAAATGGAAGAATTGTTAGCAAGAATAAGAGCAGGTCTTAGAAGAAGCAAAAAAAATAATGAGGAATTTAAATTATTGGAGTTAGCCGATTTAAGTATGAATATTTTAAACAGGGAAGTCATTAAACAAGGAAATCATATTGATTTAACAAAAACTGAATATGACTTACTAGAATACCTATTAAAAAATAAAAATCTTGTTTTGACAAGAGAACAAATTTTAGAACATGTTTGGGGTTATGATTTTATTGGTGATAGTAACGTGCTTGATGTTTATATACGTTATTTAAGGAATAAAGTTGATTATCCATATAGCACAAAATTAATCCATACTGTTCGTGGTGTAGGTTACACACTTAAGGAGTAGATATTACCATGATTAAATTTAAACCCTATAAAATATCTCATAAATTAACTATTACTTATGCATTGCTTTTTTTTATAGCACTAGCATTAGTTAATTTTGCTACTCTTTTTAGCATTAATTACTATATTAACCAAAACTCAACACAACAGCTTAAATCAGTAGACCAAGCAATAAAAAGCGAAGTTAAATTATTAAATGATATTCAAAAAATTGACTTGAAACAATTTTCTCAAATTGCAAATAATGTAGATATAAGTCTAATCATTAATAATGAGATAATATATAATACAGGAGAAAAATATATTTTAAGTACCAACATTACTGGCAATGTAGTAACTACGGTATCTGGAGATAATAATATCATGTATTTAAATGACATCATTACTTTGAAAGACGATTCAAAAATTGTAGTACAAATAGTCAAAGATATGAATAATGAAGAGAATTACATGCATGTTCTATCAGGAATTATGCTCTCTATTGATGGATTAGTTTTTTTAATGGCAATAATAGTAGGTTTTATAATTAGCAAAAAAGCCTTAAGTCCTATTGATAAGATTATAAACCAGGCACAACGTATAAGTGCCAGTGATCTTTCTAAGAGAATTCAGATAGACGGTCCTGATGATGAATTAAAAAGACTAGCAGATACTTTCAATAGCCTAATTTCAAGAATACAGTATTCATATGAAAAGCAAAGTCGTTTTACCATTGATGCTTCCCATGAACTAGCTACCCCCTTAGCTGTGATAAAAGGCTATATTGATTTATTGGATCGCTGGGGTAAGAATGATCCTGCAATATTAAATGAAAGTATAGCATCTATTAAAGTTGAGTTATCTAATATAATTGGACTGATTGATATGCTATTTTTACTATCAAAAGGTGATAATGATATTTATAAAATTGTTGAAACAACATTCTGGATGAATGACCTAATAAAAGAAGTTATTACAGAAAGTAATCTAATCTATAAAAATCATCAAATCTATAGTAGTAGTTTTTCTAAATTTCAAATTAAAGGTGACAAAAGTTTAGTCAAACAGATGCTAAGAGCAATATTAGATAATAGTATTAAATATTCTCCAGAAAATACAAGAATTGATATAGAATTTTATTCTTCAGATAATAAGGCTGTTATTTCAATATCAGATGAAGGTTCTGGAATACCAAAAGAAGATCTTCCTTATATATTTGAACGTTTTTACAGAGTTGACAAGGCTAGATCTAGGTCAATTGGTGGTTCTGGTCTTGGTTTATCAATTGTTAAATGGATTGTAGAAATACATAAAGGAACTATCGAAGTAGAGAGTGAGATTGATAAAGGTATGAAAATTACTATTATTTTACCACTTAAAGATTAATTTGCCGGCTTTTTATTTTATATTTATCAGTAAATTCACAGATTCATATTATGGTAGTCTCATCTTCATGTTTTATAATAAGAACATGGAGGTGAGAAAAGTATAAGTCGAGAAACAAAATTTCAGAAAATATTAAATAGAAAGTAAAGGAGATTATAAATATGAATAAAAAATTAGCAGCTATGACAATAGTTGGGATACTTGCACTTGGAGGAACAACAACTGTTTTTGCAGCTACAAATAAAACGGTACCTGTAAACGAAACAAATTCAAAAACAGCAACAGTAGAACAACAAAGGGAAAAAGCACAAGAAAATGGTGAGCAAGAATTGACTACAGCCAATACAAAGACAGCTATGACAGAAGCACAAGCAAAACAAGTAGCTTTAGCTTCTATAAAAGATGGTGTGTTTACAGCTATAGAGCTTGAAGATGAAAATGGTGTAATTGTATACGGAGTAGAAATACATTCTGGTTCAAATACCTACGATGTAAAAGTTGATGCAAATACTGGAGCAATACTTAAAGCGGATCAAGGCAATGATAAAGAAGAAGAATCTAAGACTGAGAAAGATTCAAAAGTTGCCGACAAAGATAATATTCAAGATGAAAGTAACAATGAAGATTTTGCTGAATAGGATAAACTGAAAATCGATCTTAATCAAAGAACTAATTTAGAAGAATACTCCCATGAAAGTGGGAGTATTCTTTATTCCTATAAAATGATTTGAATGGATACTTATTTCTCTTTTGTTATTAATTAATAAAAAAACTCGTGACAAGAGATTTTCACCAATATTTTGGATAGTTGTAATATTAATAGTATTTTCTAGATTATACCTATATGTACATTATCCAAATGATATCATTGCAGGGTTAATACTAGGTTTAATTTATGTTTATTTACATATATATTTCAAATATCAGATAAACATTTTATAAAACATGAATTTAGCTATTACATACTGTTATAATTAACATGTAACAATATTTTTAATTAAAATCTATTATCAGGAGGAATTATTATGAAATTACTTTCTGTTATCGTTCCTTGTTTTAATGAGGACGAGACTTTACCTATTTTTCAAAAAGAAATAAACAAAGTTGCCACTATTTTTAAGACTTTAGATGTTATATTAGAAATTCTATATATTGATGACGGTTCAAGTGATAAGACTCTTGAAACTATTAAAAAACTTAGATTATATGACAAAAGAATTAAATACCTTTCCTTCTCCCGTAATTTTGGAAAAGAAGCAGCGATACTAGCAGGTCTTGAAAAAGCTAAAGGAGATTATGTTGTGCTTATGGATGCTGATATGCAAGATCCTCCGACCTATTTAATTGATATGTATAAAGCTGTCAGTGAGAATGGATATGATTGTGCTGCAACAAAAAGAGCAACAAGAAAAGGCGAACCAATAATACGTTCCTTCTTTGCACAACTATTTTATAAATTTATTAATAAAATATCAAAGATTGAATTTGTTGATGGAGCAAGAGATTTCAGACTAATGACAAGACAAGTTGTTGATGCAATTTTAGAAATCAAAGAATACAATAGATTCATCAAAGGCATTGCCTCTTGGGTAGGCTTTAAAACTAAATGGTTTGAATATGAAAATATTGAAAGATCTGCTGGAACTACAAAATGGTCCTTTTGGAAACTGTTTCTATATTCAATTGATGGGATTATAGCCTTTTCTACAACACCACTTATATTATCTATGCTCCTTGGTTTGGCATTTTTCTTCTTGTCCTTAATTTTTATTCTTTTTATTATAATTAGAACTTTAGCATATGGTGATCCAGTTGATGGTTGGCCTTCTTTAGCAGTAATAGTTTTATTTATAGGTGGACTACAATTATTTTGTACTGGCATATTAGGACAATATTTATCAAAAACATATATGGAAACTAAAAAAAGACCAATTTACATTCTAAGAGAATCAGAACTAAGTAATGAAGATTCAGAGGAAGAATAATGCTTAAAAAATCAGAAATATTCAAATTTTTAAAAAATAGAGAAATTATCACTTATCTTGTTTTCGGAATACTTACTACTATTATAAACTACCTTGTATATATTTTGTGCAGAACATATATAGGTGTTGATCAAGTTATATTAAATACTTTTATAGCCTGGTTTGCTGCTGTAATCTTTGCTTATATCACTAATAAACTATGGGTTTTTAATAATTGGAATTTAAAAAAGAGCCATCTTTTAAAAGAATTTACCAGTTTTTTAACTTCAAGACTATTTTCAGGCTTAGTAGATATTTCTATTATGAAAATATTTGTTGATATGTTGGGCTTTAATGATTTGATAACTAAAATATTATCTAATATAGTTGTTATTATATTAAATTATCTTATTTCAAAAAGAATTTTTATAAAAACTTATAAGAAATAAAATATTATAATTCTACAAGGACGTGCTTAAAATGAAACAAATAAAAAATAAAAATATTGTAATTTTAATTAGCTTTACCCTTATGGTTATGGCAATATTTTTATTTAGAAATGGTTTTTTAGGTGCCAAGATTGATTGGATTAATCAACATACAGTATTCCCAGACTATTTTAGAAATTTATTTTATTCAACCGGCAATTTATTTCCAAACTACGCCGCTAACCTAGGCGCTGGTCAAAATATATATAATTTTTCATATTATGGTTTATTTAATCCAATAATTTTATTTTCTTATCTACTACCCTTTATTGATATGACTCATTATATACTTGCAACAAGCATGATCAGTATAATTGCAAGTTGCCTTTTATTTTATAAATGGATCAAATCAAAAGGATTCAACAATGTCATTACACTTGGAGTAAGTTGTATTTTTGTGCTTTCTGTACCAATCTTTTATCAATCTTTCAAACAGATAACTTTTATTAATTATATGCCATTTTTAATATTTTCCTTAATAGAAATAGATAGATATTTTAAAAATAGAAAAAAATCCAGACTAATCATTAGTATTTTTCTGATGATTTTAAGTAGTTTTTATTTTAGTATAAGTGGTTTGTTCGTAATAGTCTTTTATGGTTTTTCTGTATATTTAAGCCAAACAGAAAAATTAGAAATAAAAAGCATTGCTAAAAGTGGAATAAAATTTCTCATACCAATATTTACCGCTATTTTAATGAGCGGAATTTTATTGATCCCTACCTTTGCATCACTATTAGAAAGCAATAGAGAAAAATCGGCTACAATATCATTAATATCTTTAATTTCTCCAAATTTTGAGATGTTGAAATATCTTTATCATCCATACGGAATTGGCTTAACAAGTATAATTTTAACAATGTTACTGGCTGGAATAATTTATAAAAAAAGAAACGAAAAGTTTCTTAGTATAGGTATTATAATATTTACAATATTTCCCTTTTTTGTTTATCTTCTTAATGGAGGATTATATATAGAAGACAAAGTACTTATACCATTTCTTCCTATAATCGGACTACTACTTGCCTTATTTTTACAAAAATTAGAACTTAATCAGAATAATTTTCGGAAGAAAGCACTATATTTTTTTATAATTACAATATTTTTAACTTTATTTTTTATAAAACAAACTAATCTTTGGATTGTAGGGTTTGCTGATGCAATAATAATGTTGTTTGGATATTTTATATATCAAAAATATAATAAAATATTTATTTTAATATTCCCTGTTATAATTATTTTATTTATTACAAATATTATAGTGATAAATCCAGTGAATATGGTTAATAACTTAACCTATCAAAAAATATTTAATAAAGATATTAATTACGCCTTATCTGATTTAGAAAATAATGACTTTGCCAAATATCGTATTGATTCATTAGTAAACACTAATCTTAATATAAATAGAATTACTTTGAATAATCAATATATTACCTCTGTATATTCATCTTCCTATAATAAGAATTATATGAATTTCAGAAAGAATATATTCCAATTAGAAAAACCAAATCGTAATATTTTAATGCAATCAGTATCATTTGATCCTTTATTTTTAAATTTTATGGGAGTTAAATACATTCGATCTAATTTTCCGCCTGTTGGTTATACTCTTCTAAAGAAAATAGGTGATATCAAAATATATCAAAATAATAATGTTTTACCACTAGCATATTCTACTAGTCAAATAATTAGTCAAAATGATTATTTGAAAATTGAATATCCATATAATCAAGAAATTCTACTTCATAGAGCTGTTATTGATAAAGAAATAACAACTATAAATATTTTTCACAGTGCCCTTGAACAAATCAAACTGAATTTTCCTCTTATAAACTCTAAAAACCTAACACTTACTTCAAGCAAAGGAATTTATCATATTAAAGCTGCTAATGATAATTTAATAAGAATTGATATGGGTAAACCTAGTCAATTTGATCAAGTAATATTTCTTAAAATGAATATTACCAACTTGAAACCTTTAAATGATATGAGTATAACAATTCAAAATGAAGAAAATAAATTAACAGCAAGTAATCATGTCTATTTTAATGATAATAATATTTTCCATTTTGCAGTTTCATTAAATAAAGGTGAGAAATATCTTAACATTAAACTCAGTAAGGGAGAATATGAAATTTCTTCATTACAATCTTTCAAATTAAAATCTTTTGATATAATATATAAAAATGTTGCAGAAACTCCCTTTATTATTAATAAAAACATGACAAAAGGAGATATTATATCCGGATCAATAAATACAAAAGAAGATGGATATTTTATAACATCAATACCCTATGATGAGAATTTCAAAATAAGTGTAGATGGGGAAAATATTTCATATGAAAAAGTTAATACTGCTTTTATTGGCTTCCCTATAAAAAAAGGCGATCATAAGATTGTCTTTCAATATATTTCCGCTGGATTTAAAATTGGTGCACTTACCAGTATAGTCGGTCTAGGTATTTTCATATTGTTCATTTCATTAGAAATAAATAGTGGAATTAAAAAAAGAAATACCAAAAAGTAAATTCACTTTTTGGTATTTCTTTTTAGTTAATTAATTAATTAAATATTCTAATCTTGGAAATAATATGTTGTTTTCTAAATGTATATGTTGGAAAATATCGCTTTCCATTTCTGCTAGTTTAAAATATGTCAGCTCATATGATTTACATGCATCATCAGGAACTAAATAATCTTTTGTTACTTCCCTTAATTCCTTCAATATATCTCCAGCTGCAGTATGTTCAGCTTCCAACTCAGCAATTATTTTTACCGCTTTTATCAAATCAACTTTATCACCAGTTTTCAAATATCTATATATAGCTGGATATTGGATTGTTTCTTCCTTTACCAAATGCTCTTCAAGTTCCATTTTAACCATATGGAATAATTTATGAACCTGAGCTAATTCAGGATGATTTTCACCATGAACTCTTAAAATCTTAGTCACATATTCACTGATTTTAGGCAATTCTGACCATAAATATGCATGATGAGTATCAACTATATGATCAACTAGCTCCTCTATTGGAGTCTCTTTCCAGTCTTTCTCTACATTCAATAGACTAGCTTGCTGAACTTCATAAAGCTCATTGATTTTAGCCATAATTATACTTTCATCAAGGTCTTGTTCTTTTATTGCCAACGCTAATGCTCTGTTACCTCCACAACAAAAGTCTATTTTGTATTCCTTAAAAACATCTGCCGCTTTAGGGAAATCAACTACTATATCTCCAATATTTTGTTTACTATTAAATTTTCCCATCATAATCACTTTCTTTCTTTTCTTTTTTATCCATTTCACATATATACCAAGC
>JAGXHX010000092.1 GCA_024635955.1 Bacillota bacterium | reverse complement strand
CTTTTTAGGAAACAGATTGAACAAGGTGGTCCGGTTACCGTCACGCACAAAGAGATCGTTCGTTACTTCATGACCATCACCGAAGCGGCCCAACTGGTCATCCAGTCCGGCGCCATCGCAAGAGGTGGTGAGATCTTCGTTCTTGATATGGGTGAACCGGTTAAGATCTATGATCTGGCCGTTGACCTCATCAGACTCTCCGGTCTTAAGCTAGGCGAAGACATCAAGATCAAGGTCACAGGCCTAAGACCTGGTGAGAAGCTCTACGAAGAACTGCTCATGGATGAAGAAGGCTTGCAAGACACCAAGTACGAGAAGATATATATCGGTCAGCCCATAGAGATTAATTATTATGAGCTTAAGAGTGCCTTAAACGAACTCCTGGTGATCCTTAAGTCACCGGAAACCGAGACCCTCATAGAGATGGTCCAAGGCATCGTACCCACCTATCGCAACAACCTAGAAGTCAACAGCGAGAACAAACACAGAATAGAATCAGCAAATAGGTATAATTTGGCCAAAGCATAATAACTAGGTGTGAGCCCTATGACTCACACTTAATTTATGGGATGAGATAATAGATTGTAGTTAAGGGATTACCTTGTATTGGGTATTATTAGTGACGTGAGTATTAACAAAGGATTATCATTAGAGGGAGAGTAAGATGGCTGAATTAAGAAACATCCCATTTTCACCACCGGATATAACAGATGAAGAGATTAACGAAGTAATAGACACTCTAAAATCCGGTTGGATTACAACAGGACCAAAAACTAAACTATTTGAAAAGTTGATTGCTGAATATTGTAACACATCAAAAGCCGTTGCTCTCAACTCTGCAACATCTGCAATGGAGATGACCTTAAGAGTACTGGGTATAGGTCCGGGTGATGAAGTCATTACCTCTGCATATACTTATACGGCATCTGCAAGTGTCATAACACATGTAGGTGCAAAAGTAATACTTGTAGATACAGGCAAAGAGTCATTTCATATTGATTATGATGCTATTTCTGATGCCATTACAGAGAAAACAAAAGCAATTATACCAGTGGATATCGCAGGTGTGATGTGTGATTACGACAAGATATATCAAGCTATTGAGAGTAAGAAAAAGCTATTTAAGCCTTCAAATGATCTACAGAAAATATTTGGAAGGGTAATCGTTCTTGCTGATGCAGCGCATTCAATAGGATCGACCTATAAGGGAAAGATGAGTGGCGCAGTTGCCGACTTCACATCTTTCTCTTTTCATGCTGTAAAAAACATTACGACAGCTGAAGGTGGTGCTGTTACATGGAAAGATATAGAAGGTTATGATAATGAAGAGCTTTATAAGCAATATATGTTACTGTCCCTTCATGGCCAGTCAAAAGATGCATTTGCGAAGACAAAACCGGGGTCATGGGAATATGATATCATCGCGCCCAACTATAAGTGTAATATGACGGATATTATGGCGTCACTTGGACTTGCACAACTTAGGAGATACCCCAGCATAATGGAAAGAAGAAAAGAAATCATAGAGAAATATGATATGTTAATAGGCGGCTTAGATATAACACCTTTAAAACATTATGATGAAGTTAATCATTCAAGTGGCCATCTTTATTTATTAAGGCTAAATGATAAAAATGAATCATATAGAAATGAAATAATAATTAAAATGGCCGAAAATGGTGTATCTACTAATGTACATTATAAACCACTACCAATGCATACGGCTTACAGAAACTTAGGGTTTGATATGTCAGATTATCCTAATGCTTATAATATGTATAAAAATGAAATTACAATGCCACTACATACATTATTGAAGGATGAAGACGTTGAGTATGTGGTTGGAAGATTAACAGAAGCAATAAATGCGGTTAAGTAATGAGGTGAAAGCGTGTATCGTAATTTTTTTAAGAGGATATTGGATTTTATATTAGCAATCGTTGCGCTACCCTTTTGGCTCATTATTTTAGCTTTTATTGGTCCTATGATTTATTTCCAGGATAAAGGATCTATTTTCTATAATGCACCTCGATTAGGTAAGGATGGGAAAGTTTTTAAGATGTATAAGCTTAGATCCATGAAAATGAATGCACCTGACATACGCAATGAAGATGGGTCCACTTTTAATGCAGAAGACGACCCAAGACTCACGAAAATAGGTAAGTTCATCAGAAAGACAAGCCTTGATGAAACACCGCAGCTTATTAACATCATCAAAGGTGATATGAGCATCATTGGTCCTAGACCGGATCTTCCGGAGCATAAAGAACTGTATGAAGGAAATGAAGCTAGAAAGCTTGAAGTAAGGCCAGGTGTAACGGGCTATAACCAAGCGTACTATAGAAATACAATTCCTTGGAAAGATAGAATTAAGAATGATATTTACTATATTGATCATCTAACGATGTTGATGGACATTAAAATCTTTCTAAAGACAGCAGTCTCAGTACTTAAGAGAGAAGATGTATTTGTAGAAAAGAAATCAGATAGATAGAATGGTGAGAATTATAATGAGAAGTAAAAACTATGAGTGTAAGCCTCTACAGTGGGATACAGATTACTTTGATGTAAGTTCAGCTAGAGTTAATCTAAGTGGTATTGTTGATGAGATGGGTCAAGAAGAGATAATAGAGTTTTGCACAGGTTATGATTTTGTTACCATCTCTAACCTTGACAACATAAAAGAAAATAACAATTGGTTAGGTGCTAGAACCAATGCTTTTCTTACTGATATGAACATTCAGTTCCTAAAAGTCTTAACAGAAAAACCAGACAATCAAGATGAGAAAACATATGTGGTGAATTGCTTATCTAGGAATGAGCAAATAGTTGATATAGCAAAGAAGTCATTTAACTACTCTAGGTTCTTTAATGATCCAAAGCTTCCTCAAGAACAGGCGAGGAATATTTACCTTCACTGGACTGAATGTGCTTTTGGGCAAGAGAATAAGTACTTTGTTATTTCTGAGAGAGAAGGTAATTTAGCTGGTTATATCCTTTTTACTTTTAATGAAGACGGCAGTATAATTGAATTAATTGCTGTTGATGAGAAATACCAAGGGCAAAGAGTTGGAAAGTCATTGATTCATACAATGGAATCATTTGTTATAGATCAAGGGATAAAAAAAATCAAAGTAGGAACACAGGTGAATAACATAGTAGCAGCGCAGTTTTATAATGCTATGGGTTTTAAATATGTGAGTTGTGGGAGTATGTATCATTTGTGGAAGATTCAAGAATTTAAATCTTGAAAAAATAAATTTTAAGGGGATGTAAAGAGATAATCTTGTCTATTAATAATATGCTTTAATGATCATTGCGTTAAAAATATTAGCTTTGAATAATCCTTAATTTGATAATATTGAGTTATGGTACATCTTTGATATAATTATGACATATTAGTCAGATAAAAAATGTACTGATACATAAATAAGTCAAAAATATTCAAAGTATATAAAAGTTACATTATGTCAAAATCTATAAAACGAATGAATTTATTTTACAAAATAGTTCTAATAAAATACTGATTATGATTATTGTTAGTTAAATATATAATACGAGGAGTGTAGTGATGAAAAAAGTGTGGTTAGTAAATCCATATGGACCTATCGAAGGTGAAAATTGGAGAGATTACAGTTTTAATCAATTTGGAAAGTACTTGTCAGCAAACGGTTATTATGTGATTTGGTGGACTAGTAATTTTGCACATCATTTTAAAGAGTATCGATGTGAATCGTGGAGTGATATCGTAGTGAATGACAATTATGTAATTAGGCTTGTACCTACAAGTAGCTATAAGAAAAATAATTCTCTTGGTAGACTCAAAAAAGATATTATATTTGGAAAGGAAGCGAAACGACAATTTATAAAAGAGAATAGACCAGACTTGATTATTGAGTATCTTAATCCATTAACCATGGGATCTCCGACATTTTCATATGCAAAAGCTA
Organism: Bacillota bacterium; assembly: GCA_024635955.1. Taxonomy (GTDB): domain Bacteria; phylum Bacillota; class TC1; order TC1; family TC1; genus WTXA01. The sequence goes on along the minus strand of JAGXHX010000092.1, from coordinate 9,045 downwards.
ATGATATTCCTGTCATTGTCGATCAGATGGATGTGTGGCCAGAATTTATTGAGAAGCAGGCACCTGCATATTTAAGATTATTAATGCATTATATTTTTACTCCAGTATATCTTAGGAGAAAGTCTATATATAAGAATGCTAAAGGTTATATGGCTTTAGGAAAACATTATTTACAGTTTGCTAAACAGATTGTTGAATCTAATTTTGAAAAACCTTCAGCTTTAGTCTATAATGGTATAAATATTGTAGAGTTTAGACTTTTAATGTCAGGGGTAGCGCCTAAAAAACTAAGTAGAATTGAAAAAAAAAATGATGATATATGGTTCGTTTTTGCAGGTACTTTTGGACCTTCGTATGATGTTAAGAATATAATAAAATGTGCACAACGTGCTCAGGCCAATAATTTATCAATTAAATTTATTTTTGCGGGAAGTGGACCATTAATGGATGATGTTAAAGAGGCTGAACTCAAACTTAATAATTTTATTTATCTAGGTTCCTTGCTACCCCAACAACTAGCCCCTGTTTATGCAAAATGTGACATTGGGCTAGCAACATATTCTGCTGGGTCCAATGTTGATATGCCTGATAAGTTCTATGATTATACTGCAGCAGGATTGGCAGTGATTAATTCTTTAACGGGTGAAATAAGCGAGTACATTAAAGAGAAAAGTGTTGGAATTAATTATAAAGGTGGAAATGAAGAAAGTCTTTATGAAGCAATACTGATTATGTCAAAATCTATTGCGACATTAAATGAAATGAAAAATAGGTCTAGACAGCTTGGTATATTTTTTGACTCCCAGGAACAAAACAAAAAACTGTTAAAATTAATTAGAACTGTATTAGGATAGGTGGTATTTGCTTGTGATAATTATACGATTATGGGGTGGACTTGGAAACCAATTGTTTCAATATGCATTTGCTTATTCTATAGCAAAGGAAAATGGAAAAAAATTATTATTGGATACTCGTTTTTACGAAGAAGATTACCTAAATAAAAACAGTCATTTTACAGTACAAACTGCACAGATATTAGGATTGAATTTAGAATTTAATGATCTACTTAAAAATGTAAATTTAACCCTACCAATGATAAAAATTTTACAAAACAGGACTATAAATAGACTTATCAGAATACCTAAAAGATTTAAAATGCCAATTAGCTATGAATACAGATATTGCAAAGAAACTCGGTTCAGGTTTGATCCGAAATTAAATACTATAAAGAATGATAATTTATATTTAGATGGCTACTGGCAATGTGAGAAATATTTTAGTAAGTATAGAACCGAATTGATAAAACAATTTGTAAATCATTCTAAAATTGTAGAGAAATATATTATTGAAAATCAAATTGATACTGTATGTAATGTGGCAATTCATGTTCGTCGTGGTGATTATGTAAATAATACCAGATTATTTAGTAATTTATATCTTTTAGATGAAAAATACTATATAGGAGCACTTAAATATTTCAACTTAAGATTTGAAAATCCCCAGTTTTTCATATTTACAAATGATTTAGATTGGACTAGGAAAATGTTTATTAATTCAGATAATTGCACTTTTGTTAATGTTAATAGAAAAATGACAGATTTGGAGGAGTTTCAAATAATGGCGAAATGTAAACATCAAATCATTTCAAATAGCACATTTAGTTGGTGGGCAGCTTGGCTAAACAATAATTCTGAAAAAATAGTGGTTGCTCCAGATAAATGGTTTGGTAATAGGGATATTATTCCTTCATCCTGGATTACATTACCATCAGAAGATTAGTTATCAAACCTGAAATAAAAAGGAAAAAATGAATATTTTTGTTTATAACTAAGAAAGCCAAATGTATAAATACATAAATTTTTGAAAGGGACTATGATATTTATTTAATATCATAGATATAAAGATATGAGAGTGATTATTACAACTTCAACGTATTTTCCAAAAACTGATGGAGTACAAAACATTACTGCTTTTTATGCCGAAAAATTAGCTTCTGATGGGCATGAAGTCACAGTGGTTACTTCGAGATATAGAGGGATGAAAAAAAAAGAAGAACATAATGGAGTTGTTATTATTAGAGTTAAAGTATTTACAAAAAAATCTATATACTATGGAGATATTGAAAATTATAAAAAGCTAATGATAGATATGTCTTCTAAAGCGGATGTAATTATAAATGTGTGCCTACAGACTGCTTTAACTGATAGTATATTAGATATAGTACCATTGTTTAAATGTAAAAAAATATTGTACTTACACGGGATGGCTCACTTCAATTTTCCGAATGTACCTAAAATTGATATTCATGACATCATGTCGTGGGTATTAAATAATATAAGATGGAAAAGCTTTTATAAAAAAGCATTTAATAAAATTTCCTCATATGATCAGATTATTCATTTACATAAGAACGATAAAACATATTCTAATTGTTTGAAATCTGGTATTTTAAACAATACTGTAATTGAAAACGGAGTACACATGAGAATAGATATTTCTTCAAATATATCAATATCAGATTATTATATTTGTGTTTCAAATTATTACCACGATAAAAATCAAGAATTTGTGTTAAAGGCTTACTATAACTCTAAAACAAAAAAGAAATTAATTTTCGTAGGTTCTTCTAAAACAAAATACTATAATAAACTGATAAAAATCAACAAAGAACTACAGAATAATGGAAAAATGAAAAACAAAGAAGTGATATTCTTGTCAAATATACCAAGAGTAATTACTGAAAAATATATTAGTAACGCTTTTGCACTACTAAATGGAAGTAAAAGTGAAAAATACCCTGTAATTATATGTGAAGCATTAGCTAGTGGGATACCTTATATTTCTACTGATGTTGGAATCACAAAATATATCCCGGGAGGAACTATTGTTAATTCGATAAATGAGATGGTAAAGAATATTGGCTATATAGAAAGCGATGGATTCGACAGAAATTATAATTCTGAACAAGAAAAAAATTATCGTGAGAAGTATCAAAATATGGATAAAAACTATAAAAAGCTGTTAGAGATTATGCAAGATAATTGATGGTTGGGGAAATTGGATTAATACACTTCCGCAGGTTGTCAGTGCTACAGTAAAAAATCAAAATCACTTAGGTCTAAACTGATTATAGTTAAAGTACACAAGAAAATGAAAGGAAAGTATGATATTTGCTCCTGAGTATATCATATAAGAATATTATGATTTCATATGTATCATATACATTTATTTTTATAATGATTGGTATTACAAGTTTGAACTATCAATATAAAGATAGGTTAAAAATAAAATTAGCATTTCTATTATTTTCTATGAGTATGATGGCATCATTTAGAGGATATGATGTTGGAAATGATACTAGGAGTTACTATAATTTTTTCAAACAAATGGTTTATAGTAATACTGATTTCGATCCTCGTATAGAAATAGGATATCGGTATTTTAATATTTTCATTGCTTTTTTTTCGGAAAATTTTACTTGGGTTCTATTTTTCTCTAGTTTATTTTTGTTTGTTGTTTTATATAAATTTTATGTAAAATATTCAAATAATTATATTATGTGTGGTATATTTTTTTGGCTTATAGGATTTATAACTATTATTAGTGCAACAAGACAAGCAGTTGCTATTGGATTTGTATACTTAGCTATTATTTTTTTGGTTGAGCGCAAACGAATATTGTTTTTTTCTTTTGTAATTATAGCAGCCTCGTTCCATTTATCTGCTATGATATTTCTAGTAATGTTACCACTTTCAAATATTAAACTAACGATGAGAAAAGTAACTATACTTATATCAGTAGTTACCGCAATAACTCTATTTTCTAGTATATTCAGAAATATAATTATAATATTTCTTGGACCATACTATGCAAATTATATTGGAACAAGTTCAGGTATTTTAGCTGTATTATTTAATTCTCTTATGGGGTTATTATATATTATTATTGATGAATTTCAAAATAAGAATACATCTGATGATGTTCGAAAAAGTCATATATATAATATCTCAAAATGGTCTACTTTGATATATTCAGCTCTAGCATTAGCTTCATATAACATTAGTATTATTGGACGTTTATCTTACTATTTTATACCGGGATTAGTATTGTATATCTCTTATGTAACAAAAAGAAAAAAAATTCTTAATTTCATTTCCATTGTATTTTTATTTGCATATAATATAATGGTGTTATGGTTACGACCAGAATGGAACAGTTTTTTTCCATTTAGTTTTATTCAGTTTTAATCAGTTTTTAAATTTTAAATTTTAATTGTATTAGCATTTTATAAAATATAGAAAGGAGTTTATATGAAATTATTATCAAAATTGCGAGTGATAAGCAAAAAAAATAAGTTATTTCATTCTGTACTGAGAAGAATACACATAATTATAGTTTTTTTCATTAATTTCCCTAAAACCATTAATATGATGTTCAAAGAACGGTATAAATTACAAGTCTTTTCTACAATTAACAATGTAAATTGGTTTATTAATGTCCCATCTCACTCAAATTTGGGAGATCAAGCTATGTCATTAAGTATACGTAGGTGGTTAGTAGAAAATTACTCGAATAGAATTATATATGAAATATCTAGACCGGTTTTAACATGGAATTTCATTAGATTCATTAATAAATGGCAGAAGTTAATTAAAGAAGATGACATTATCTTTATTCAAGGGGGATACACATCAAGTGATAAAACTCCAAATGAAAAAGTACACAGAAAAATTGCACAGTCATTTCCAAATAACCGAATTGTTTTTTTTCCACAAACAGCTTCATATGAAGATTTAGAGGAGCTTAAGAAAACTGCTAACATATATAATATGCACGGTCATATACTTTTCTTAGCTCGTGATGAGGTATCATATAATCATGTTTTATCTTATTTTACCGAAATTAAAGTATTACTTTTTCCGGATATAGCAACCTCTTTAATAGGCCGATATGTGTTGCCAATGCATGAAAAAAAAGGTGTATTACTATGTATACGTGAGGATAGTGAAAAACGTTATTCTCATAAGCAGATAAATGATTTGGAAAATAAATTATCTGAGAAATATATTTTAGAAAAACAAGATTTAATAATAAAAAATCATGATTATGATGCAGTTGACTTCGAAAGGATTATTAAAGAAGTATTAATAATATTTGCTAGTCATAAGGTGATTGTAACTGATAGGTTTCATGGTGTAATATTTTCAATGATAGCAGGTTCAAAAGTGATAGCTCTTGACTCTATAGATTATAAAGTTAGAGAAGGTTCGAAAATGATGGACATGTACTTTAATAATTCTGCATTTTATGCCGAATCATTTAATGAAACTTTTGATTTAGTAGATTATGCTATGAGAGAACCTGATATTCCTAAAAATGATGTACTTCACAAGAGGTTTTATTCAAAATTGAAAATTTTAATAGAGGAACTTTAATGAAATTCAATAGATTTTTTTCGAATAGAGGGCTTGGTTTAATAACGGATACTTTTATATTAGGTTTAGGTAATGCTACCCAAAAGATAATATTACTATTACTTATGCCAATCTATACATCAATATTAACTACTTCAGAATATGGTACTATAGATGTAATTATCACTTTTGTTGAATTATTAGTACCAATTTTCACTCTCAATATTGAAAGCGCTGTATTTAGATTTGTAATTGATGATGACTGTGATCGCGAATATTTATTGAATTACTCATTAAATATTATATGGAAAGCTTCTATTATAGTTGGTTTTATAATTGGAATATTAAACTTAATGTCTATCGATGTATATTTATTCTATATATTTATGATGTTTTTAACATATTCTATCCGCAATGTTTTTGCTAACTATGTAAGGGGAATTGGAAGAATACGTTTATTTGCAGTTGGAGGAATATTATCCACTATATCTTTAGCATTAAGCAATATATTAATATTAACTGTAATTGGTGCTGGAATAAAAGGTTATTTTATAGCTATAATTTTGTCTAATATAGTCAACATAATAATACTATTGATTTTCGAAAGAGAGATTTCAATAAATTTCAAAAAATCAGTATCATTAAAAAACATATTTTCAAAATCAATTTATGATAAAAAAAACCAAGAATATTTAAACTATAGTACTCCGTTAATACCTAATACACTATCATGGTGGATTAATAGTGCATCAGGTAGATATATTCTCTTATTTTTCTGGGGGCCAGCAATTACTGGACTTTATTCTGCAGCAATAAAAATACCATCGATAATTAATTTATTTTCAACTGTATTTCAGCAAGCATGGCAATATTATGCTGCAAAAGAAAATTCAAATGAAAATAGAATAGAATTCTACAGAAAAGTTTATCTGTATTTTGGAATTAGCATAATTTTTATTTGTAGTGTTGTTATACAATTATCAAAAATAATTTCAACAATAATATTAAGAAGTGATTTTTTTGTAGCTTGGAATTATGTTCCATTTTTAGTATTGTCTTCAGCAATTGCGACTATTTCAGTTTTTTTTGGTGGATTATATACAGCTGAAAAGAGGAGTAAAGATTTAATGATATCAACAATTATTGGATCTGTAACCAATATTATAATTCTAATTCTTTTAACACAAGCATTACAAATAAAAGCTATAATAATTGCATCTATTGTAAGTAATCTAATAATATTTATAATGCGAATTCATACTTGTTCTAAACAATTAGAAATTAGATTCAGACAAAAAAATATAATTATTTCATTTTTATTATTATTTGTTCAGAGCATTCTTATTTCAATAAATACAGTTTTAGGCTTCTGGATTGCGCTATCTATATTAATTGTAATAATAATAATAAATACAGTTCAAATAGCAATTAATCAATATTAACTGTGTAACTTATTTCAAAAAAATTATTTTATATCATATTTTATTATAGATAGAAATAAATTTTATAACAGCTATTGATAATGCATTAAGTGGTATGTTTAATGATTAATTAAACTTCACTTAAGGGATTGAGTAAGTCAGTAAGACTTAAGTTAAGGTCATCGCTTAAAGTTAAGAAAATATGTGGCCCAGATGTATAGCTAATCATATCAAAGAGAATGCTATGATTAACAACGACGTTATCTTATGAGGAGGTAAATCTAATTGATTTGTTGTTTTGTTTCTCTAAAGGATAATATCTTTCTATTAAGATAATCTAAATAAAGTACTAACCAGTCGCTGTGCAATGATAGTTATATAGGTGATTGCGAAACTCATCACTAAAAGAATCCTAAAGAATACCTGTGGATATAAAAGCAGAATTTTCGAGAAATGTTTATAAGATTATGCGATTAATGGTTTTAGACTCTTTATATATTGGTGTTTATTGATTTTATTGGCAAGTACAACAGTTATTAGTTGTGTGATTCCTCCAAGAAGTAAGTCTGCATGAATTGTTTTTTCATTTTGTGTTTTACGGTTTGCTACATTATAACTTTCTTTGAATTGGTGGATGGAACGTTCAACAGTCGTCCTGATTTTGTAAGTTTTAATCCATTCATTGGTACCACGAATTGTGCCAGGATAAGCTCTAAGATCTTTTTCGGGATAGACATAGAACATTCGACCATTTGAAGAAGTTGTACAAGGATTATCACAAAAGCATTTGCGCCTGTGTTTACCATCAATGTCCTTGCGCCACTTGACTTTTGGACAGATGAATTTGTGGCGAGTCAAGCCGTTTTTACGCTTTGCTTTACCTTCGTATTTCATAGGAAGCGTATTATCTTCAGGGCAACAGGGAACACCGTATTCATTCACTTGACAATCTGGATAAGAAAGTTTAGAACGTGAGTTTATGGGGATAAAGGCTTTTTCAAAGTGTAGGTCGTTAAGCAATGCAGCATAAAGAATGGTGCTGTCAAAGGCAGCATCCCCCAAAAAAGACTTTGGATTGATTAAAGGATGCCTTTTGAAGAAATCAGTAAGCACAGGAATAAGAGCCTTCGTATCATGAAGGGACTTGTCTTCTTCAGGAGAATCAGATTTTTTATCTAAGATGATTTCTGGATGAGACTCAATAAAATCTTTATTATAAAAAGAGATGTCTCTAACAATCCCAAGACCATTGGTAATCATCCCAAACTTATAAACATAGCAGAAATGACCATTAATGTAGAGTTGTTTGATTTCAGGATTAGCGGCTGAGTTAGAAGGCATAGAGCCATAAGCAGCCTTGTAAGGATCATAAGAATTATTAAGTTTGTTAGCCTTTTTAAAAGCCTTAAGTTGCTTAACGATTTTGTGAGCATATTTAGGATTATTCTCTGTAACATAGGCTTCGACACCAGAAGTGTCAAAGATTGTCATAGCGGCTTTATGCGGGTCGATTTCTTGGCAGATAGGTTCAGTGACATCGACTAGATGATCAAAGAATGATTGTAAGTCCAAAAGAAAATCCTGTTTAAATCGAGTGAGTCTAGAAGCATCTGGGATAGAGTCAAAATCACAGAAATCTCTAAGTTCTTTAGAGAACTGAAGGAAAACAATGAGTAAGGAATCTGTTGGAATAGAAAAAATTCTTTGGAGAATCAGTGCCCAAAGCATTGAACGCAGATGATGTGTGCGAGGTCTACCAGTAGAAGCATAGTAGTTGTTATAAAAAGTAGATGGAATTAATTCATCAAGATTAAGGTTCTCTTCAAGAAGAGAAAGGAACTGATGTTTATCAGATTCAAAAATATTGGAGCAATCGGAAAAAATCTCAGCCAAAGAAAGCTGATTATGTGCTAAAATAGGCATATAACTCCTTTCGGGACTATGGTTGGTTGTTTCTAGACAATTCAATTTTACCATAATCTGGTGAGGAGTTATATTTTTTTACAAAGAAAAAATCCCGTAATACTGCGGGTTGCGGCGTTTCGCAAACGCCTAATGATAGTTATATAAAAGACTAACTATTAAAAGTCAAGTAGGAAATCATTGGAGTACAGAAAAATATTTTGATACATGAACATTGAAAACTGCATGACGAACAGAGCATCATTTCTGGTGCTCTAAAGAATACATGAACTCTGAGGACTAAGCAG
>JAGXHX010000091.1 GCA_024635955.1 Bacillota bacterium | reverse complement strand
AGGGTAATCTGCTTAGGAAAAGGGATATAAGATGGGGACCTAGAACAATAGATGTTGATATTTTGACGTATGATAATTATACATCTGATGAAGAAATTTTGACTCTACCACATCCTGGTATTACACAAAGAGCCTTTGTTTTATTACCATTGAAGGATGTTGTTAATTCAGACTTTGAAATACAGGGTAAAAATATTGATGAATTGATAGCTGGTGTTGATAAAGATAGCGTAAGATTGTTTAAAGAATTTTTATCATAAAAATAATAAAGGAAGTTGATTAAATCAACTTCCTTTATTTTAGTTTCTGTTAATGAAAATACTAGTGAAATCAGTATAGTAAGCTTTTCCAAGTTTAAGAGATGGGTGTCTCTTAACATTTCTCTTTAAAGTATAATCAACTGTAACACCATCTAAATTTATATCATTTCCATAATAACCAGCATACCAAGCAGCTTTTTCAATGCTTTCTGAATTTTGATCAGCTGCCGATTTAAGAATAACATGAGCTCCTGGATAATCTTGACGATGGAACCATAAATCCCTATTACTAGCATCTTTAAATGTTAGGAAATCATTTTGTTTGTTATTTTTTCCAACTAGAATAGTATCCCCATTAATTAATTCGATTTTTAAATAATTAAGTTTTTTAACAGATTTCTTATTTTTTGAAAACTTACCTTTGGAAATTCTTGGCAATAATCCAAGTGATTCTAATTCATCAGTTATTTCTTGTAAATCAATTAAATCATTACAATTATTAATGCTAACTTCAATAGAATTGAAATAATCTAATTCATTATTAACTTCATTTAAGAGTGCTTCACTTTGTTTTTTTCCTTCTTTAACTCTATGATATTTTTTAAAGTATTTTTTTACGTTTTGTGATGGAGACAAGGCTTCATTTAACTCGATTCGTATAATTGGCATTTGCTGATCATAATAATTTTCTAAATCAATATAAGGTAGTTTTTTATTAACACGATATAGATTTGCTGATAATATTTCACCTTTAATTCTAAACTTGTCACTGCCATTATCTTGATTTATTTTATCCTGATATATATATCCTTTCTTTTCTAATTTCTTTATTTGTTTCCGTACAACAGATAATAATTTTTGCTTTTTGAATCCTATTTCTTGATTAAAATAGAATTGATTAAATGAAATATCAGTTTCATATTTAATAGAGATATCTTTAATCTCAAGTGATTTTCTATATTCAACTAGACCATTTTTTAGTGACACTAATTGTAAAGAATCAAGGTCATCTAAAATTTTATCTTTAAAATCTAATCCAACAAGTAAATCATTCATAGATATTTTGCTAAATCCTTGAAGATGTTGCTGTAAAAAAGTTGCTAACGATAAATTTTTTATGTCTATATTCTTAATGTTTCCTATTAATTCATCCAGATTCTCATCATCAAGAGTTAGTTTGTTATTTAAAGGAGGAAGTATATATGTTCTTTTTGCTAAAATTTCTCGGAAACCATTTACACCTATAGGGTATTTATAGATCGCATCAGTAATTATATTGTTTTCCGAAAGTATTACATTTGAGTATTTACCCATGAGTTCTATATGTAATACTTTTAAAGTCTTCATTCCAAGCTCGTTATATGATTCTATTGATAATTCTATAATTCTTTCATAACCTAATTGTTTAATATCAATGATTATTCCACTTTCCAAATGTTTTCTAAGTAACATACAAAAACTTGTAGGTTGATTAGGATTTATTAAACTGATTGAAGAAAGATGTATAGAACAAAAGTTTGGATCAATGCTAACAACTAATTTATTTAAATCAAGTTTGTTATTTTTAAGTTTAAAAATTAATAATTTTTCTTTGGGATGATAAATTTTCTCAATTCTTGATCCAATTAAATCATCTTTGATAACTTGTATTAGTTTATATAAGTATATTCCATCTATCATAATTTCACCTCTAATATATATTTTAACATATTAATCAAATAATGTTGAAAAGACCTGCTATAAAATATATAATGATCAAGTAAGGGAAACAAATGAATAATAATAATGAAAATAATAAAATATCAATGATTAAAGCATTTGCATTTGCAACTTCAAGTGTTTTCATGGTAATAGCCTTTGTAATTATTGGATATTTCATTGGAAATATTTGGGGAGATTTAGGTGCGGGAATAGGTATTTTAATAGGGGGATTATTAGGAATAATCTCCCTTTTTAAAGATATAACTTATTTTTTTAAAAACGATAAAGAAGGTAAATAATGAACATAATTGTCGATTACTTGAAAGGTATTATAGAAAAACTACCTCATTTACTAGAAACTACAAAAGCAATAGTATTTTATCAAAACGGTAGTTTTAGAATATCCTCTATAATAATAACAACTTGGTTAATGATGCTGTTATTGTTCATATTTGTTATGATAATTACTAGTAAGTTAGAAAAAATTTCTAAAACTAGAAGACAAGCTGTAGCCGAAAAAATTACATTGTTTTTCTATAATTTTGTATATGAAGTTATAGGTGAAAAATCAAAAAAAGTTTACGGAATCTTAGGCAGTGTTTTTATTACCATATTATTAATGAATTTCATGTGGGTTTTACCAACTTTCACTCAACCAACAGCAAGTTTTAGTACAACTGCTGCTTTGGGTATAATTGGTTTTTTATATAGCCAATATATTGTTGTAAAAGAAAGAAATATCTTTAAATATCTTAAAGGTTATATAGAACCCAATGCATTTATGCTGATAGGTAATTTAACAGAAGTTGTTGCAAGACCACTATCTATATCAATGCGTCTATTTGGAAATATGTTTGCTGGTAAGATATTAGATTCAATAGTAATGATAGCAATACCATTACTTGTACCTATAATATTTAGTGTATTAAGTATGTTAACAGGTATCATTCAAGCGTATGTTTTTACTTTGCTTTTAACTATGTACATTAGCGAAGGATTAGAATAAATTTATTAAGGAGGAATTATTATGGAATTTGTAGGAATTGGGTTAGGTATGGGTATTGCTTCGTTTGGAGAAGCTCTGGTAATCAAACAAGCAATAGAATCAGTAGCAAGACAACCAGAAATGTCTGGTACTTTAAGGACGTTAATGATTTTAGGTGCGGCTCTTGTTGAAACTGGCATTATATTTTCATTTATCCTTGGCCTATTGGTTTGGATTAAATTATAGACAGGAGATATTGAAATGAAAGAAATGTTTGATTTGCTCAACTTTAATTTAGCAGACTTCATATTTCAACTTATTAATATAACCATAATTATCTATTTTTTAAATAAATTTTTATTTAAAAAAGTTATGGCTGTTATTGATGATAGACATATTGAAGTAAACAACATCTATAAAGATATAGATGAAGCTTGGGTTGAAATTAAGCATAAAGAAAATAAATATAAAGATTTGATATTTAATATCAAGGAAGAGAAAACTACAATATTCAACAAAGCTCTTTCTGAAGCAAAAGTACAAAAAGATAAGATGGAAGAAGATGCTCGCAACAAGGCAGAAGAAGAATTATCAAGAGCTAGAAAATCAATTGAAAATGAAAAACAGCTTGCATTAGAAGAAATAAAGAAAAAGATTTCAAATCTTGTTATTTTAGGAGCTGAAGCTGTAGTGAAAAAAGAAATTCAAAACAAGGATTATAACTCTATGATTGATGAATTAGTTAATAATCTAGGAGAGAAAAATGAGTAGTCTGATTGTTGTTGAAAGATATACTGCTACTCTTTTTAAAGTGGCAGAAGAAAAAGGCTTAATAGAAATTATTAAAGAGGATTTAAGAAAGATAGATGATAGTTTTAAAAAATCTGAAGATCTTGAACTTTTTTTTGAATTGAAATCTATACCATCTGCCGAAAAGAAAGATCTTCTTTTACAGATTTTAAATGGGTTAGAAGTCAATGAGTATACTCAAAACTATTTTAAACTTTATTTAGAAAATTTAAGGTTTAATTATCAGATTCCACATTTAGCTTATGTAACTTTTAACAATCTTTACAAAGAAAGTATGGGGATTAAACAAGGAATTTTATATTTATCTAAACCCCTTAGTCTAGATGAAGAAATGCTATTAACTAAAAAAATTGGAGAAAAACTAGGAATAAAACTAGAATTAGAAATTAAGGTTGATACAACCTTAATTGATGGTTCTTACTTAGAAATTGATGGCATTGTATATGAGGATAACCTTAAAATGCGATTAGCAAATCTAAAGAATTGGATGAAGGTATAAAAAATGTATTTAAGACCTGAAGAAATAAGTGAAATAATTAAAGGTAAAATTGAAGATTTCGACGCTAAGCTAGAAAAAAGCGAAATTGGAACTGTGATTCAAGTTGGTGATGGTATCGCTTTAGTTTATGGTTTAGATAATGTAATGGCTGGTGAAGTTGTTATTTTCAGTAATGGTATAAAAGGTACAGTTCTAAATCTTGAGGAACATCATGTTGGTGTAGTTATTCTGGGTGAATTCAAAGATATTAAAGAAGGCGACTCAGTTAAAAGAACTAATGAAGTTCTAAAAGCACCTTGTGGATATGGACTTTTAGGTAGAATAATAAACCCTATTGGTGAACCAATTGATGGGAAAGGTGAATTAGAAGTTACTACTTATTATCCTATTGAAAATGAAGCGCCATCTATTATTGATAGAGACTTTGTAAGAACACCATTAGAAACTGGTATTAAAGCAATAGATGCATTAGTTCCTATTGGTAGAGGTCAAAGAGAGTTGATAGTAGGTGATAGACAGACAGGTAAAACTTCTCTGGCTATTGATACTATAATTCATCAAAAAGGTAAAGACGTTATTTGTATATATGTACCTATTGGTCAAAAAGCTTCAACTATTGCTCAAATAGTTAAAGAATTAGAAGCAAAAGGTTCAATGGAATATACTGTTGTGGTAGCTGCTACTGCAAGTGATAATGCTCCATTGTTATATATAGCACCATATGCAGGTTGTGCTATTGCAGAATATTTTATGGATCAAGGAAAAGATGTTTTAATAGTATATGATGATTTAACAAAACATGCTGTTGCGTACAGAGAAATATCACCTGTCTCTTATACACATCT
>JAGXHX010000090.1 GCA_024635955.1 Bacillota bacterium | reverse complement strand
GTTTCCTGCAGTTCGAATGTGGTCGATTCTTTTATAAATATCGTTCAGTCTATATATTTAAATAATTTGTATTTATTAATGTTACTAATTCTTTAAATGGCATTTTACATTTGAAATATTGAATATAGCCTTTCAGATTTTAGAAAATCAAAGTATGTCCCAAATCGACTTAATATTTTTAGATAACTCTTCTATACTTTTAAATCTTTGATTTTTATCAGAATTTAATCCTTTTTCTACAAACCTTCTAAGTTTATCAATTTTTATATTATCAGTATTTGTACGACCGGTAATTATATAAAATATTAATCGTGTTAATGCATAAATTTCATGCAATATGTTATATGTACTAAAACCTTCTGTCATCAACGATGGATCATTAAAACCACCTTTAAATTCTGTGGCAAAGGTGGTAAGGTTACTATCAGGAATTTTCACCAATCCAAAATCTGATATTTTCACTATTACACAATCATCATATTCTTTTATCAAAATATTATGCGGGCTAATATCACGATGTAGTAATTCTTTTGAACTCAAATATACAAAGGCCTTTAATACTTGAAGCATTATGCTTTTTCTTTGTTTTTTATCTAATATAGAATTATTTTTTTGGATATAATCACTTAATGTACAATCCATATGTTCCATTATATATTCATTTTTAGTTTCGTTATAATTATAAACCTCAACAACATAAGGGGATTTCAATTTATTCATTTCTTCATATTCTAATTTGAATCTTCGAATCTCTTTTTCTTCCAGATCTTTTTTTGCACGTTTTATAACAAAATTTCTATTATAAAACTCATCTTTATATTTAAAGACTAATGCATAGGATCCTTCACCAATTTGTTTTAACTCGTATGATTGCTTTGTTTCAACATTCGGTATAAAAATATTATTTTCTATTATAAATATAGGAATCGAATAATATAATTCAACTTTTTCCATACCTGATGGTATTTCACTACCTAAACTACTTTTTAGAAATAGTTTGCATTTATTTATTATTTCTTGATAATAATTATCTAATTTAAATGCAAACTGTGTATTTTTCAATTTACGTTGTAAATCCTCTGTAACTTCAATTGTTGCAAGTAAATTACGACTTTGTTCTGCCCAATAATGAGCTGTAAATTCTTTAGTCGGTAATCTTGTATTCATCGATTTTAAAAGCGTTATATATGATGAATGCAATGTTGAGAATATTATAGATATTTTAGGTTCTTTAACTTCTTTATAAAGACCTACATATTCATCATTTAATGCTGATACTAATTCCCTATAGTACGTTTCAATAATATTTTGTATATTCAATACTCAACCACCTTTTATAATTTGTCTATAAATTAGTTTTAATAAAATTCATCACTCCATAAATATTTGTCTATATTTAATATTAAACCCGTCCTTAACGTCACCTTGAAACAGTTTGTATATATTAATATTTTGTTTTTTTGCAATATCAATAAGAGAATTCTCATTGTTCTTATCACAATCTTTTCCTATAAATATTTCAAAAGGTTTAAGATCCAAATAACGTGAATTATTCATCTTAGCTAATGATATGCGATACTCTTTCTCATACTTCCAATCAATACCTTTAATATTACTAAGTAATAATATAACCAGGACCAAAGTTATATCATTAAAAGACATTTCCTTTTCCCCTAAAACAAGAGGTTTCTCTTTTTCATTCAGAAAATACTCTAAAGTATCAACTAAATAATCTGTTATGTCTATTCTAGTGTTAAGATATTGTATAGGGAAAGTAAAACTACCTATAGCTTCATTTTCAGTTTTTTTATAAGAAACACAGTAACCTTTATGATTATTTGCATAATGGGCCCACATAGACATATTCATACTACCTGCAGCTGATAAAGAAGTACTTATATTATATGAAGCAAAATCATCAATCAATACCCCTTTATATTCCTTTAATATATCGAATTTGTTTAATTCATCAGTATTATAAAAAATTGCTCTTCCATCAAATGGATCATTAAATTGACTTAAATCAGATAGATATACCCTATTCTTAGCAAGGGTATCAATTTTAATTTCATTTAGCTTTTGATCATTAGTAAATGAATAATATTTGTAAAGAACATCAGGCAAATAGCATCTGAAAATTTTGAATATATGTTTAAAAGCAAAAAGTTTTAGATCACGTGGAAAGTTATTAAGAATCTTAACTGATTTTATGTAATCTGGAGGATATTGTTCAAGCCACTTATCAATATCAAATTCGTTAGTTTCCAACTTGTTTTCCATATCTATTTCAATTTTATCGTACGGGGATAATTTTATAACATTAAACATGTATACAACCTCAAATCAAATTTTTCATATGTACTACAAAAATGAATAAGCAATTGAAACTTTCATATTTGTTAAAATTACGTTAAAGCACAATATCTATTATATATTTATTAATAAATAATTATTAAAGAGTTATCAGATTATCTTTTTAAAATCATTTCCAGCCCAGCATTTAGGTAATTACAAGATACCATTTATTATTATTGATAATAACTCGGGTTATCTATTATTAATAACATTACTTCACTCCAATTGTATCTTGAAATTTCTGTGTACTAAACTAAAACCTTGAATCAGAAATATAACTACTTCAAACTACTAATCCTATACCTCAAATACTTACCAAGAGCCTCATCAACACAATAAACAAAACAACCCTTCTGACCCCTTGTCATCAAAGTCCTATAAGTATTCCTAACAATCTCATCACCAATACGCTTAGCCTCATCAGGATTTTCCCTCATCAACTTCTTTAAACCAAAAATAGACCTATCAGAAGAAGACCTCTTCGTGAAATCACAAATAACTTCACCATCAACATAACATATATCAGGACCAATAATCACACCCACATAATCAAACTCCAAACCCTGACTAGTATGAATACAACCAACCTGATTAACAGAATCAGAATCAATAGCCCAAGTAGAAGAACCACTAAAATTCCACTGCATTCCAAAATCATATTTATCAAAAACAAGATCATTCAAATAATTAGACTTCTTAGAAACCCAATCCCAACAATAACCAGCAATCAACCTAGCCTTGTTATTCTTCTTATTCTTCTCAAAAATAAGATCCCTAAGAACACTAGGATCATCCACAACTTGAATATCATAATCCAAGTCAAAACCCTCACTATTACCAGTCTCCCTAATGCCTAAAACATCATCTAACCAAGCAATATAACCATCAGAACCATTACACCTAAACTGAGATGACAACTCCATCACATCAACCTCAGCCCCAAGGCCATTAGCCTGATACATAATCTCCTCAGTACTACCAATATCTTTTATATGAATTCTCTGAGATTCATCAATAAAAAACAAAGAAAACTTAGAAGCATTAATAATCTCCTTAACCTGATTTTCACCAAGATTACTATAAATCCCTGACTTAGCATTAAGACGATGACTCTCATCAACAATCAACGCATCAAAAACATTCTTATCACTATTAATATAATTACCAGAACCACAAAATAAATTATCGATTCTATTCTTCGTAAAAGTTTTTTTCAACTTAGCAGAATAAACACTCCTAGGTGCGCTATTCTTACTAACATACTGACAAACCATATTTCTCTTTGTTAACTCAACCAATAAATTAACAGCTACAACCGTCTTACCAGTACCAGGTCCACCTTGAACAATTAAGACTCTTTTCTTTCCATCTTCAAAAGATTGCTTGGCAAATAACAAGGCTGTTTCATAAACCAATTTTTGATCGTCAATCATAACAAACTCTGGATTACCATCTAACATACTGCCCAAATAGTCCTGCAAAGATTTAGAGGGCCTCAATTTACCATTTTCAATCAAATATAGAGTTTCCTTATCATCACCATACTTAATATATTTCTTTATAAAATCTCTTAATTTTAAAGCATCCCCCTTAAGAAAGACAGGTGCTTTTTCAATATAGTAATCATAAATCTTAGAAGTTATCTGATCAGGATCATTTTTAATATAGTTATGTAAATAAGCACAAGGTTTTATTTTTATATCCTGCTGTTGAACATTTTCATTATAGTCCTCTATATGATTAGCATAAGACCAAGCTTGATAGGATGGATGAAGAACTTCTCTTTCTCCACCACCAACAAATGTTCTAACTATAGCTTCTTTTTCGCTAACAATCTCTGCCTTTTCCCATTGTTTCAATTCAACTATTATTGCACTATTTTCATCAGCTTCATTTTTACCTGATAATATAAAATCAATTCTTTTTGAAGTATAAGGTATTTTAAATTCTATTGCTACTCCAGAATTATCTGGAATACTATTATCTGATAGTACTCCTTGCATAAAACGCAAAGAATTCTCCCAAGATTTGATTTCATTCTTGGTTGTATGGAATCCCATTTTATCTTTAAATTTTTTCTCAATCATAGAAGATATTTGATCATTAATTACATCTTCAATAAAGTATTGCTTCGTAGATTCATATACTAGCATTCTATCTCCTATATTTTAATTATTCATATTCATTGTATTTATGGTTTTTGCCCTTAACTTTATCTATTGGATATTTTTCACCATTTTTTTCTATCTTGTCAACTAAGGCTTCTTCCAAATCAATATGATTCATTTGGGCAAACCTCAGTACGAAAAAGAGGACATCTGCTAATTCTTCTTTTATTTTATTCAAATATTTATCATCATTCATCATTTTCTTCATCTGTTCTTCATCTTTAAATCTGAACATTTGTAAAAGTTCTGCCGCTTCTGTTGATATACCAATTGCCAATTCTTTTTGATTGTGGAATTGATCCCAATCTCGATCTTCACAAAATTTTTGTACATGTTCAATTAATTCATTGATTTTAATTTCATTACTCATATTTAATTCCCTCATTTTCAATAATCAATATCCCTTATATTATATCATTTATCAATAATGTTTGTTATTCAAGTTTAGTATTTATTACAAATTTCTTAGTTATTATTAGAAATAGTTTATATTACAATCTTATTTAAAAGCTATTAGAAAAATTTTCTTAATAACTTATTACAAAATATGATTTCGCGTATAAGTTTATCCTTGTAACTGTAGGAAGTGAACCAAATACAATTTCGATTCTATGAAAGATTTTATATTTGAACTACATAAATAAACTTACTACTACAATAACCGAAGAACAAAGCGGAAAATAAAAGGAATGAGTCCTTTTTATTACAGAACCCCTTCCACAATGGTTGCTTAATTAATTTTTATCCAACTTTTTCGAGTCAATTTAAACTCTGATATGCACTATTGGTG
>JAGXHX010000089.1 GCA_024635955.1 Bacillota bacterium | reverse complement strand
AGATAAAGGCAACAAAGAAGAAGCACTTAAACCAATTCTCGGATGGGATAATACTCAAACAGATGTTCCAATTCCAATTGGTATTTTCTATCAGGAAACCAGAAAGGGTTTTGAGGAGTATTATTCAAACTTCAAGGATGATATGGTGGAAAGATCTATTATTCTTGATGGTATTCTAGATTCTTTAAGGTAAAAAGTAATAAAAAAGGGAGGGAATTAAATGTCTTATATTGTTGATTTTAAAAATGTTTCTACAGTTGGTTTAGAGACTTCACCAGTAGTTGAAGCCCTTGCAGGCTTGCGTGCTAATGAAGCAAGATATTTTATGAATAAATACAAACATGAATTTACAGTAGTACCTGCAAGTGAAAGCAAGGAAACACTTGAGTATGTTAACAGACTATTAAAAGAAGAAAGAGACATAGAATTTTCAGCTAAACCCCTTGAAACATCCCGTTTTCAAGTTGAAAATATTAAATTTGTCTATGTCTTTTATGAGGATGGGCTAGCAATCAATGTAATGTATACAATTGATGACAAAAAGAAAAGGGCGGTTGGGTTTAAGCTATCTGATGGTATGGAAATACCAAAGGAATTAGAAGGAAAGTTTAAGTTTGCTCGTCAAAAGTCCAAACTTGCCGGCACTATTCGTGGTTCATTTTTTGTAATTAAAGGTGAATATTAAACTATTTGGATTTTTGTAGTGATTTAAATCAAAATTAATAAAGGAGTTGAACTATTTGAAAAAAACACAAACTTGGAAAGTCCAACTAGAAGACACAACTCATGAAATAGTAATAAAAAAAGATCTTATATTTAATAAGCACAAATTAATAATTGATGGAAAAGAAATGATTTTGTCAAATAGTCTGAAAAATACTTGGATAGGTATTGATAAACTAATATTAATTGGCAATAAGGAAGCAATATTTACCAGAAGAGGAAGTAAATTCGATATAGCTATTGATGGAATATACATTGATAGTAAAAAAGAATACGTCCCGTTAGATAAGATGCAATGGTGGTCATGGATATTCGTAGGGTTATGTTTACTAATTCCAATTGTTGCACTTGGTGGTATATTACCAGTAATATTTGGGATTTATGGGGCAATGTTATGTGTTCAAACTTCAACGAATCCAAGAATGAAAGTAGCAACAAAAATATTGTTAAACACACTAATAACAGCATTTGCCTGGTTTTGGCTATTATTCGTATTATTCGCTTAAATTTACATATATAAATATTTAATTTAGTTTATTATTCTTTAAGATAATATGAATCTGATTCTTGGAATTTTAAAACCTAGGTGCTCTGATCCGAATCTTTTGAATAGATTATTTCAGATGTAGTTAATTCTGATGATTTTAAACTAGGCAATAATATGTCTATTATGATTGAATGTGATTCAAAAGAGCAAATACAAATCTATTTTAAAAAATTATCAGTAGGTGGAATAGTTAAATGGCCTTTAGAAGATACTTTCTGGGGTGCACTGTATGGTTCGCTTACAGACAAATTTGGAGTTAGATGGGATTTAAACTTCCAAAAGTAAGATTAAACATATTTTTATAAAAAAAGAAGATATGACATAGGTCATATCTTCTTTACACATATAAATATTAAATATATTTTGGCGAGAGTGAATAGGAATCGAACCTACCAAGGATGGGTCCACCACCCAACATCGGATTTGAAGTCCGTGTCGCCCACCAGGACGAAACCACTCTCAGACAAATAAAGTAATACGCTTTTTAGAAACTTCAATAGCAAGAGGTAATCTTTCACCTTTTTCACCATCAAAAACTATAGGCAGATTCAAAGGACCATCAATATAGAAAGACTCTGCTTGAAAAAACCTAACATGCTTCTGATTAGAAAATTGACCCCTGAAAATATTGAACACAATATTTGGAAGCTCAATATATGAGCAATCTTCTATAATAAACAAATCCAACTTACCATCAGTTAACTCAGCCTCATTAAGAATATTATTAAAACCAGCAATTTGAGAACCTGTACCAATAGCAAACATGATAGCATTAATCTTATGCAAAGTACCATCAACAACTATAGACAAATCAAAAGGCTTAATAGAAGTAAATTTAGTAGCAGCCTTAAAATAATAGGCAAACTGCTTAATATTCTTCTTGGCACTTACTGGAGTATTATAAGTAGCAGGCATAAAATAACCACCAGCACAACTACTGAAAAAGTAAGTATCCTCATTAATTACCCCAACATCAATAGACAACTTCTTACCTTTCAAAGGTATCAGAGCCGCTTCTTTAATATTTCTAGGTAAACCAAGACTATTAGCTAGATCATTACAAGTACCAGCCGGTAGTATACCAACAGGCAAGTCAATATCATTATCTAGCAAAAAACTTAAGACAGATCTAATAGAACCGTCTCCACCAGAAATTAGCACTCCGCTAAATTCCTTATTCTTTAAAAGAGGTAAAAAATCCTCCTTACTGCCTAGGTTTAAGCAAAAAGGAGTCAAAATAATTCCGTGCTCCTGATAAATTGGAACTATCTCAGTTAAAAGACTATTTATGCTATCTGAGCCGGAAGCTCTGTTATATATTAATAAATATCGTTCAAGAACCATTTTGGACCCTCCACAGGGAACATTATAACATATTTTAACCTCAAAGTCTTTATATAAAAAACTGTATTTGATATAATGAGAATAATATAAAAGAAGGCGGTAAAACTAAAATGGTAAAAAACTTCTTTATCAGTCATATAGAAAATGACACCATCATAAAAAAGGCCATAGAAGATATTAATCTATTACCAGACATAGAAAAAGTAACTTATCAAAGTTTCCAACAAAAAATTAAAGTTACCTTCGTTAGAGATGCAGATCAAAAAATAGCAACAAAAGACATAATAGACGTTATCCACAATTATGATGACACTATAAATGTCTCGGAAAAAATGCTGGCCATAAACGAAAAAATAAACAGACCAAATGTAATATTATTCATTTTAGGCTTATTAATATACATAATAACCTATACCGAATTTATACCAACGGATTATAAATGGGTTGGCTTTTTGATAGGTTTATTATTGTGTTCAAAAGTATTGATAAAAAAAGTATATAACACAGTAGTCTTAGAAAGAAAAATAAATGAATCTCTGCTTATAGCAGTAGCTATAATTGGAGCATTCTTAATAAAAGATTATAAGGAAGCTTTAATAGTTTTATCAATATATTTAGTGGCCAACTATTTAAGCTGGAAAGCTTCAATATTAGCTAAAAAAGATGTTTCTGAAATATTACATAAAGAAGAAACACTGGTATATAAACTAAATGATAAAATAGTTTTACCAACTCCAATTAAAGAAATACAAGAAAAAGATATTATAATAGTTAGACCAGGAGAGATTATCCCTTTAAATACCAAAGTTCTTGAAGGCAGATCAATCATTGATATGTCTCCAATTTCAAATGAAAACTTTGAAGAAGAAGCAGCACCAGGAAAAATATTAAAAAGTGGTGGCATAAATCTAGTAAAACCATTAAAACTATTAGTTTTACAAAGATATAATGAAGGATTACTTAAAGAACTTATTACTAAAACAGAAGAAGCAATGGAACATAAAAAAGGGTTTGCCAAAACTAGTGAAACCATAGGAGAGATTTATGTGAAAGTTGTAGGAGGAATAGCGGCACTTTTATTGCTATTTAGTTTCTTCTCTGGAAATCCATCCCAATTAATATACAAGAGTTTAATTCTATTAGCTACTGCTAGTCCATGGGCAATGCTACTATCAACACCAATTGCCTATAACTATGCACTAAGCTTAGCAAAAAAACTTGGAGTATTGATAAAAGACACAGGCTCAATAGACGCCATAGGCAGACTGAGCACTCTGTTTTTCACTAAAACAGGAATTTTAACAACCGGACAATACAAGATAAAAGAAATAATTCCATACAAAAATATTAAAGAGGACTATATACTCACATATGCGGCAATTGGAGAACTACAAGCAAGACATCCGATTGCTCAAGCAGTAAGGAAAGCATTAAAGAAAGAACTGAATATAGAACTACTAGAAAAGTACCGTGAAGAAAAAGGAAAAGGTGCCATGGCAATCTATGGAGGAAAGACCATAGTAGTAGGTACTGAATATTTCTTGGACGAACAAGGTGTAGATGTAGTCAACGACCATAGTGGTATGCAAATACATGTAGGAGTTGACGGAAAATATATTGGTTCTATTGCTCTTGAAGAAACTTTGAAACATGAAGGAATTGCTGTAATTGAAAAATTAAAACAATTAAAAATAAATAAAGTAGCCGTATTAACGGGAGAAATGAAACAAGGAGCTACAGAAGTATTGGCACCATTAAAGATATCCAAAATCTATGGTGAATTGAATATAGAAGATAAAGTTAATAGAATAAAGAGAGAACATAGAAGGCTTAAAGGTAAAACGGTTGCCTTTATGGGTGATACTATCAGTGACTCACAAGTTATGGTGGCGTCAGATGTAAGTTTTGCCTTTTTAAAAGGAAGTCTTGACAGAGTAACAGAAATTGCTGATGTTGTCTTGATGAAAGAAGATCTAAATTTAATATATAAATCAATACATTTAGGAAAAAGAACATATAATATTATTCAACAGAATATTGTTATCACATTAATTACAAAACTTTTAATAATAATATATATTATGTTCAACAATGTTTCTACTGGCTTTCTGATGATTGCTATTGGTATAGATTTAGTTGTTTCCTTACTTACAATACTAAATTGTTTTAGAATTACTGAACGTTTTAGTGCTGTGGTTAATGTTTTAAAATCCAAGTTTTCAAGAAACAAGGAGTAAATAATTATTAAAATTGAATTAAAAAAGGCTCTAAAAAACTATTTTGGCTATGACAGTTTTAGAGAACCTCAAGAACAAATCATAATCAACATATTAAATAAAAAAGACAGCATAGGGATTTTACCTACAGGAAAGGGTAAATCCCTATGTTATCAATTACCAGCAATTTTCTTTGATAATTTGACAATTGTAATATCTCCACTTGTAGCATTGATGAAGGATCAGGTAGACATTTTTAATGCCAGAGGTGTACCAGCCACTTCTTTAAATAGTCACCTTACACCTAAACAAATGAGAGAGAGAATAGAGGAAATAAAATCTGATCGATTTAAAGTAATCTATATAGCACCAGAGAAGCTGTTTTCAGAAGATTTTGCAGAAGTATTTGCTTCTTTGAAAATTGATCATATTGCAGTAGATGAAGCTCATTGTATATCTCAGTGGGGTCATGATTTCAGACCCAAGTATAAGAAGATATCCATGGCATTAGACAGGTTACCTATAAGACCAGTAATTTCCGCTTTTACAGCTACAGCTAATGAGAAAGTGATAAAAGATATATGCAAACTGTTAAAACTGCAAGAACCGGCCATTTTCAAGACTACTTTTGATAGACCAAATCTATTTATAGATATAAAATTATATGAAGATAAATCTGATTTTGTACTTAAGTATCTCAAGTCTAGACAACCTGAAATTGGACTTGGCTTAATATATGCCAATACTAGACTAGATGCAGAACGGTTAAGTAAAAAAATAGATAAGGAAGGATATAGAGTAGGACTTTATCATGCCGGTTTAACTAAAAAAGAAAGAAATAGAGTGCAGGAAGAGTTTTTCGCAGATAAATATCAGGTTTTGGTAGCAACTAATGCTTTTGGTATGGGACTTGATAAGGATAATATTAGATATATTATTCATTTGAATATGCCAGCAAGTCTGGAGTCATATTATCAAGAAATTGGTCGTGGAGGCAGAGATGGTTTACCCTGTGATTGTATTCTACTTTTTGGACTTAAGGATGTTATGGTTAATCGTGCACTGGGTAAGTCTAGAGTATATTTCAAATGGCGTCTAAGAGAGAAAGAAGAATGGCTTGATGAGATGGTTCAGTTTACACACTTGAAGACTTGCTACAAGCAATTTGTATTAAACCATTTTGGTGAAATTATAGAACCTTGTGGCAATTGTGGAAATTGTTTGGCTGAAATAATTGAAGTGGATCAAACAATAGAGGCTCAAAAAATTCTATCTGCCATGTATCATACCAAGGGCTATTATGGACAGGGTACTATTGTAATTATGCTAAAAGGGAAATTGAATCAAAGGATAAAAGATAAAAATCTCAATAAACTTAGTGTTTTTGGGATTATGAAAGATTGGTCAGAGAAAAAGATAAACATCCTAATTACTGATTTACTATTATCAGGATATATAGAAAAGGTACATGAAAAACTAGAGGAACGTTTTCTTATTACAACTAAAGGTGTGAAATTAATAAAAGGTGAAGAAAAGTTTATAAATAAGGTTAAACAATCTATAAAGTGTAAATAAATATAAATAATTATAAATATAATAAAGAACATATTGACAATTGTCGATATGTTCTTTATTATATTATAGTAAGATAAAATTCAGGGGAAATATGGTGGTGAGTAAAATGAGTATATCTGATAATAAGGAAATAGAAATTAGCAAGATATTCAAGGCTCTTGGTGATGAAAATAGATTGTGTATTCTAAGGCTCTTAAACAAAGAGGAACTTTGTGGTTGTCAGCTGCTTGATGAGTTAGAAATAGGTCAGTCTACCCTGTCCCATCATATGAAAATATTGGAAGAAGCAGGATTGATTAATTCCAATAAAGTTGGAAAGTGGTGTAAGTATAGTCTTAATAAATCAGGTTGGCAGAGAGCTAAGTCGGAGATCATGAAAATTACTAAGTGTTTAGGAGATGAATAAATGGAAGGTTTGTTTTTTTATAGTTTAGCGAGTATTTTACTATTAGTATCCTTTGTAAAAAGTCGTAGCAAAACAAAAATAGGTTTAAAAAAAGCTTGGAAGGCTTTTGAAAATATTTTACCACAGTTGTTAGTTGTATTATTAATTGTAGGATTGATGTTATCAGTTTTAAATGCTGCTTTAATATCAAAATTGGTAGGTAAAGATTCTGGAATAATAGGTATTCTTTTAGCTGCTGTTTTTGGATCAATAACTATGATTCCTCCTTTTGTGGCTTTTCCAACAGCGGCAGCTTTACTTACTTCAGGAGCAGGTTATGCTCAAATAGCAGTATTTGTTTCAACTTTAATGATGGTTGGTGTTGTAACTTTACCATTGGAGATAAAGTATTTTGGAGCTAAAACTGCAATTAGCAGAAATGTATTGGCTTTTCTTTTCTCTTTTGTAGTAGCAGGTATTATTGGATTGGTGGTGTATTAATGAAAAAAACAGTGAAAAGATATAGAGGGTTTTTAATACTATTTGTAATTATGATAGTTTTTACCATGATAAATTATGAGATTGGGATGAAAGCATTTGGTATCTCTGCTAATTCATTTAAGGAAGTTCTCTTTTTAGTACCTCCAATCTTTGTAATTCTTGGTTTGTTGGATGTTTGGGTGCCTAGAGAGTTTATGGTAAAGTACATGGGTGAAGGTTCTGGAATAAGAGGTGTTATAATATCCTTTCTTCTAGGTTCTGCTGCAGCAGGTCCTCTATATGGTGCATTTCCTGTAGCTGCGGTTTTTATGAAGAAGGGTGTTAGTTTTAGTAATATTCTTATCTTCATAGGAGCTTGGTCTACAACAAAAATACCAATGTTCTTATTTGAAGTATCTTCCCTTGGACCTAAGTTTGCTTTTACAAGATTATTGATCAATATACCAGGTATAATTATCATTGCCTTAATTCTTAAAAGATTTGTTACCAAGTATGAGCGAAAAGAGATTTACCTTAATGCTGAAAATGTTGATAGTTAATAATTAATAATATAGTAAATTGTTAATGATTCTATATTAAATATTTAAGTCTCGATCTATTTTAATTTATCGAGACTTTTTAAATGCAGAAATAAAAACACAAGTCAAACAAACACCCATATAAACTTGCTAGATTTAAAACTAAACTGTATAATTTTAAGTATAGAGACAAAATTAGAAAGGTTACAATATGAAAGATAAAATAATAATAAAAGGCGCAAGAGAACATAATTTAAAAAACATTAATATAGAACTACCTAGGGATAAAATGATAGTAATGACAGGAGTGTCAGGAAGCGGAAAAACATCATTAGCCTTTGATACAATATATGCAGAAGGACAAAGAAGATATGTAGAATCACTATCCTCCTATGCCAGACAATTTTTAGGACAGATGGAAAAACCTGATGTAGACTATATTGAAGGTCTATCACCAGCAATATCCATAGACCAAAAACACAGAAGTAAAAATCCAAGATCAACAGTAGGTACCGTTACAGAAATCCACGACTATCTAAGATTACTATATGCACGAATAGGAACAGTATATTGCCACAACTGTGGAGCAGAAATATAAAAACAATCAATACCACAAATGGTAGATAAAGTAATGCTCCTAGAAGAGGGAACAAAAACACTACTCCTGGCACCACTTGTAAGAGGTAGAAAAGGAGAATATACTAAACTTTTCGAAAAACTAAAAAAAGATGGCTTTGTTAGAGTGAAAGTTGATGGAGAAATCAGAGAAACCAGTGAAAATATAATATTAGCTAAAAATAAGAAACACACCATAGAAGCAGTAGTAGATAGATTAATAATAAAAGAAGGAATAGAAAGAAGACTGGCAGACTCTTTTGAAATAGCCTTGAAACTAGGAGAAGGACTAGCCAAAATAGAACCAGAAGGCGAAGAAGAAATGCTTTTTAGCGAAAACTTCGTCTGTTTAGAATGCGATGTAACCATAGAAGAAATAGAACCTAGACTTTTCTCCTTCAACACACCATATGGTAGTTGCCCAGAATGCACAGGACTTGGCTTTACCCAAAACTTTTCTAAAGATATAATCATACCAGATGAAAGTTTATCTATAAAAGAAGGAGCAATTAATGTAGGACCCTGGAATTCAAAAATAAGTGACTACTATCCAACACTATTAGAAGGATTAGCCAAACACTATAAATTTAAATTAAGCACACCATTTGAGCAACTAAGTGAGGAAATACAAAATATTATCCTATATGGCAGCAATGAGCCAATACCCTTTGTTTACAAATCAAAAGAAGGAAGAATCTGGAACTTTAAGAAACCTTTTGAAGGAATTATACCAAACCTCAAAAGAAGATATAGAGAAACATCCAGTGAAGGCATAAAAGAAGAAATAGAAAGCTATATGGAAATAAAAAAATGTCCTGCCTGCAATGGTAAAAGATTGAAACCAGATGCACTGAGCGTATTAGTTGGAGGAATAAATATAGCCGATGTATCAGAACTATCAATTTCTGACACCATAGATTTCTTTAACAATTTAAAGTTAAATGAAAGAGATACAATAATCGCTCATCAAATATTCAAAGAAATTAAAGAAAGATTAAACTTTTTAAACAACGTAGGTCTTAACTACCTAACATTAAGTAGAGGAGCAGCCACCTTGTCAGGTGGAGAATCACAAAGAATAAGACTAGCAACCCAGATAGGCTCTGGGTTAGTTGGAGTTCTTTACATCCTAGATGAACCTAGCATAGGCTTACATCAAAGAGACAACATCAAATTAATTGAATCACTAATGAACTTAAGAGATATAGGGAACACCCTTATTATAGTAGAACACGATGAAGAAACAATGCTTAGTGCAGACGTATTAGTTGACATTGGGCCAAGAGCGGGTCTTGAAGGTGGAAGTATAGTAGCCATGGGAACACCCGCGGAAGTTATAGCTAATCCTAATTCTTTGACAGGTGAATATTTAAGTGGAAAAAGAAAAATTAAGATACCAGAAACCAGGCGAAAACATGGAGAGGACTATTTAGAAATTACTGGTGCAAGTGAAAATAATCTCCAAAATGTAGATGTAAAAATACCACTAGGACTGTTTACCTGTGTAACAGGTGTTTCAGGAAGTGGTAAAAGTACCTTAATAAATCAAATCCTCTACAAAGCACTTGCTAGACATATTAATAAAAGAAAAGAAAGTCCAGGGAAACACAAGAGCCTTATTGGTGTTGAAAAAATAGATAAGATAATTGATATTGACCAATCACCTATAGGTAGAACACCAAGATCCAATCCCGCCACCTATACAGGAGTTTTTGATCATATCAGAGAACTTATGGCATCAACAAAAGAATCAAAAAGTCGAGGCTATAAGGCTGGACGTTTCAGCTTCAATGTAAAAGGTGGACGTTGTGAAAACTGTAAAGGTGCAGGAATTATTCAAATAGAAATGCACTTCCTTCCTGATGTATATATACCATGTGAAGTTTGCGGGGGTAAACGCTATAATAGAGAAACATTAGATGTAACCTACAAAGGAAAGAATATATCAGATGTTTTAGAAATGACCGTAGAAGAAGCTTATACCTTCTTTGAACCAATACCAAAGATAAAAAGGAAAATGAAAACTCTAATGGATGTAGGCTTAAGCTATATTAAACTAGGCCAACCTGCAACCACCCTTTCAGGAGGAGAAGCCCAACGTATTAAGTTGGCTACAGAATTATCAAAAAGAAGTACAGGGAAAACATTTTATATATTAGACGAACCAACAACTGGACTGCATTTTTTTGATACAGAAAAGTTATTACATGTTCTTGATAAATTGGTGGATAAAGGGAATACTGTTGTTGTAATCGAACACAATCTTGACGTTATAAAAACAGCTGATCACATAATTGACTTAGGTCCTGAAGGTGGTACAGGTGGTGGATTAATTATTGCTGAAGGCACACCAGAAGAAGTAGCTCAAAGTGAAGTTTCCTATACTGGAAAATACTTAAAGGATATATTAGGTGGAGATGTTAGACACAAAGCTTAAATCATTACCAGCAGAGCCTGGTATTTACGAAATGCTTGATGAAAAAGGCAAGATAATATATGTTGGGAAAGCTGTAAATCTTAAGAATAGGGTTAGCAGTTACTTTAAAGGTGCCAAAGACAGTAAGACTGCAGCTTTAGTGGAAAAAATAAGAGATATAAATTGGACTATTACAAGCAATGAAATGGAAGCTCTAATTTTAGAATCAAATCTTATTAAAGAAAATAAACCTAAATATAATATTATCTTAAGAGATGACAAACACTATCCCTATCTTAAAATAAATATGAAGGATAAATATCCTAAAATACAGGTAGTCAGAAGAAAAATAAATGATGGAGCTATCTATTTCGGACCATATGCAACAATAGGTGGTGTAAAAGGAATTTTAAAATTAATAGAATCAATATTTCCTTTAAGAACCTGTAGTGATAATGAATTAAAACACAGGAGCAGACCCTGTCTTCAATATCAGATAAAAAGATGTCTGGCTCCGTGTGTTAACTACACAACACCAGATGAGTATAAAAAATTAATTGAAGAAACAGTAATGTTCTTAAGAGGTAAGGAAAAAGAACTGGTTAGAGGCTTGAAACAAAAAATGACTATTTATTCAAAAAATATGGAATTTGAAAAAGCTGGTAAAGCCAGAGATCAAATAGAGGTTATAAATAAACTTACAGCAAGTCAGATTATTGACAAAGGACACGCTAAGGAACGAGATGTAATTGGACTTTTTGAAGGAGAAAAGAAAACATCAGTAATGATACTCTTTATAAGGGATGGTAACATAATAAATAAAGAAAACTACTTTTTAGAACATCAACTTGATGAAAGTAAAGAAGCTGTTCTAAAAGCATTTCTTGAACAATATTATTTAAACCATATACCAGGTAAAGAAATACTTCTGCCTGTTTCTTTTGATTTTATTAAAACTCAGGAATATCTTAGTTTTATCAAAGGCAGCAAGGTTAATTTGTTAATACCTCAAAAAGGAGAAAAAAAACAATTAGTAGAGTTAGCCAATATTAATGCTCTTGAGAAATATAGACAAAGAGAAGAAGTTCGCTTGATGAAGGAAAAAGAACTTGAAGAGGGACTTATTAATCTGAAGAAATATCTCAATCTTAGTAGAGAGCCCAAAAGAATAGAATGTTATGATATCAGCAATATTAGTGGTACGAATATTGTAGCAAGCATGGTGGTATTTACCGATGGAATTGCTGATAAAAAGGAATATAGGAAATTTAAGATAAGAACAGTAGAAGGACAAAACGATTTCAAATCAATGGAAGAAGTTCTTACTAGAAGATTTAAGATGAAAGACTTGCCAAAACCAGACTTAGTACTTATAGATGGAGGTAAAGGCCAACTCTCAAGTGCATTAAAGATAATAAACGGCTATGGAATAGAAGATGTTGAGGTTCTTGGACTTGCTAAAAAGGAAGAAATTCTCTTTAAAGAAGATCAAAGTGAGGGTATATTTATACCAAGAGGAGATAAAGCTCTTCATATAATGACATCAATAAGAGATGAAGCACATAGATTCGCTATAACCTATCATCGTAGTTTAAGAGATAAGGCAATGGTCTCTTCTGTTTTTGATGAGATAGAGGGTGTTGGTCCTATAAGAAAAAAACTTCTTTTAAAAGAATTTGGTAGTGTAGGAGGTATCAGAAAAGCCAATATTAATGATATAATAGAAGTGTTAGGCAACGAAAAGCTAGCTAGAAAAATAAAGGATGTAATAGGTGATGGATAAATTAAAGTTAATAGCTATTGATATAGATGGCACTCTGCTAAATAACGAAAGAGAAATAAGCAGAGAAAATAGAGAAGCAATTAAAAGAGCAGAAAAAAAAGGTATATATGTAATATTAGCAACAGGTAGAATGTACAGAAGCGCTAAGCAATATGAACACCTTTTCACTACAAATATGCCACTTATCGCATATAACGGAGGATTAATCAAAGAGTTTAATGATGGTAAAGTAATATTCCAACAGGACATGCCCAAAGAAATGGTAAAACCTATGTATAATTTTATCAATCAGTATGGATTATCAACTAATTTCTACATAGATGATAAATTATATGGTGATGAGAAAAATGAATACATAAATGGTTATGCCCAATATATTGACGTGCCTTATACTAAATTAAAAGATGAAGAGATTTTTAGATATATTGAAAAAATGAATATAATAAAAATGGTAGCTTTTGGTGCTGAAGAACAGTTAGATTTATTTCTAGAAAAAGAAAAAAAAGGCTTGGAAGATAAAATACATCTAGTCAAATCACTTCCATTTATGTTGGAAATTGCCAACAAGGACGTTAATAAAGGAACAGCTCTAGCAAATCTTGGAAAAATATTAGACATTAAATCCAGTGAGATGATGGGTATAGGTGATAATATGAATGATGAGGAAATGCTTGATTATGTAGGCAATCCATTTGTTATGGCCAATGGCAACAAATTATTACTGAAGAAAAATTATTTAAAAACTAAAAGTAATGACCAGGATGGAGTAGCATATGCTATTTCCCAGTTTTTATAGAATATGTTAAAATATATTTAAAAAATTAGAAAGTTGAAGAATAGATGAAATTAGATTTACATACTCACACAATACTTTCAGGACATGCATACAGTACACTGAAAGAAAATATTGAAGCAGCAAGAATAAGAGGACTTGAAGGGTTTGCGGTAACAGATCATGGACCAGCAATGCCAAGTGCTCAGCAGGATGCATATCATATTATGAATATGCGCTTGGCTATTCCTGAATATTTAGAAGGAATTAGAATAATTAGAGGCTTTGAAGCAAATATAGTAGACTATGATGGTAAGATAGACTTACCAACTGAATATACGCCATATGTTGAATATATAATTGGTTCCTTACACGAAATTTGTATAATACCTCTTTCAAAAAAAGAAAATACAGAAGTTGTAATTAATGCGATGGCTACTGGTTATGTTGATACAATCGGACATCCAGACGGATTTGGATTTCCTCTTGATTATCCGGCGATAACTGAAGCGGCCAAAAAATATGAAGTAGCTTTAGAATTAAACAATAATACATTAAAAGGTAGAGTAAGAGGAGACTGTAAGGATAACTACCTTGAAATGCTTTATTATGCTAAGAAAAATGGTGTATATATAAGTGTTGGCAGTGATGCTCATTTTTATACAGCAATCGGAGAGTTAGATCTTAGCGATGATTTACTCAAAGAAGTGGGTTATCCAGATGAACTTATCATAAGCAAAAATCTTAAACAATTTGATGAATTTATGAGGATAAGAAAGCGAGAAAGGAAAATATACTAATGGATAAAGTGAACTTAAGACTAATTATTGTATCAGGATTAAGTGGAGCCGGGAAATCACTGGTTATGAACAACCTTGAGGATTCAGGCTATTTTTGCATTGATAATTTTCCTCCATATCTTTTGACTTCTTTGGTAAGAAAATTAAAAGAAGAAACCGAAATACATAAGTTGGCAGTTGCCATAGATATAAGAGGGGGGCATTTTTTAAAAGACTATAAAGAAGCTATGGCGGAACTTGATGAAAATAAGATGTCCTATGAGACTATCTTCATGGAATCATCCAATAGAGCTATTATTGCCAGATATAAAATGACTAGAAGAAGACATCCCCTTATTGAAAAAGCTCAAGGTGATATACAACTTGCCATAAAAATGGAAAGAGAAATGCTATCTACTATCAGAATAAAAGTTGATAGAATTATTGATACAACAGGTATTTCCACCAATCAATGCAGAAAGATTATCGAAAATATTGTAGCTGAACAAGAAAAGACAAATTTTTTGATAACTATATATTCCTTTGGGTATAAGTATGGATTACCTATGGATGCTGACTTGGTAATGGATGTGCGTTTTTTACCAAATCCTTTTTATCTAGAACATCTAAAGTTTTTGACAGGAGAATCAAATAAAGTTGAAGAATATGTGTTTTCCTTTAAAGTAACTAGTGAATTTTTAGAAAAATATGTAGATCTGCTTAAATTTCTTATTCCTAAATATATGGAAGAAGGTAAACGACAATTAGTTATAGCTATAGGTTGCACAGGTGGACAACATAGATCTGTTGTAATCAGCAGAGCATTAGAAAAAGCACTTCAAGGAGAAGGCGTAAGAACATATCTATACCATAGAGAAATATGGCGTCACCAAAAGGGAGATGAGGGAAATGTCTTTTAGCCACGAGGTTAAAGAAACAATCAGTGGAATTATCTCAGAAACAAAAGGTGAGAGGAAAAAAGAACTTCAAGCTTTTTATTATCTTGTAGGTAGTCTGGAAAAAGAAGATTTAATAGTTTTTGCAACCGAAAACATATTGGTAGCCAAGAAAATAATCATTTTGCTTCATGAATTCTTTAAAGGTAAATATTCATTTAAAGTGCAATATAGAGGGAGATTTAAAAAAGTATTCTATATTGTTAATCTATATACAAAAGATGAAAAATTTTTTGAATTAAAAAAGATAATTAAGAAAA
This sequence comes from Bacillota bacterium, assembly GCA_024635955.1. GTDB lineage: Bacteria > Bacillota > TC1 > TC1 > TC1 > WTXA01. The sequence goes on along the minus strand of JAGXHX010000089.1, from coordinate 9,043 downwards.
AAGAAAAAAGTGCTTTTTTAAGAAGTACTTTTTTAGCAAGAGGCTCTATAACAGACCCTAAGAAAGGCTACCATCTAGAACTTCGTTGTCCAAGTTTTGCTGCCTATATCTTACTTGGTGACCTACTAAGTTCATTTGGCGTTGAAGCTAAAGGAATCACTAGAAAAAATGTATTTTTTCTTTACTTGAAAGATGGAGAGATGATTAGTGATTTTTTGAAGATTATTGGGGCCTATCATTTTATGTTCGCCTTTGAAGAAACCAGAGTTATTAAAGAAATAAAAAATATGGCTAATAGACGTAATAATTGTGATTTAGCTAATTTAGATAAAACAATAAAGGCGGCAACGAAACAAGTTAAAATTATCAAAAAAATTGGGATAGGTAATTTACCGGTTAATTTAAGAGAAGTTGCATCTTTGCGATTGGAACATCCCGAATTATCATTAGCTGAATTGGGTGAAATATGTTCACCTCCTTTAAAAAGAGCTGCGGTAAATTATAGACTTAAAAAAATAGAGAATTTGAAGAGGTGAATTAATGACCAAGTGGATGGATGCAATTGGACAGACCATATTTTATATAGCTTTATATTTTCTTGTTAATTTATTATCACCGTTTATCTTAGGTATAGTCGGTATAGAATATTCAATAATATATCAGATTATTTTTGCCAGTATAATTTTTTCTATTATTATATTATTAATCAATCGAAATAAGTTGACGAAAAGAGGTTGGTTCACTAGTTTTAACAATAAAGAATTGAAAAAGACTTTGGAAATTTGTATAGCTTCAGTCATATTAGTAAATTTTCTATTAGTTTACATATTTCCCAATTTTATAGATGGTAATATGCCGGATGCTATCAAGCGATCATTTGATTCAATAACCAATTCAAATCCATTTTTGATATTGCTTACAGTCGGAATATTAGCTCCAGTAGCAGAAGAAATTCTTTTTAGAGGTGCAATTTATAATTTAATAAAAGACAAGTTTAATAAATTTGCCGCAGTAATAGTATCAGCAATCCTTTTTGCTGTAATACATATGAATCTTTATCAAGCTAGTTATGCTTTAATAATAGGTTTATTTATGGGCTTTATCATAATGAAGACAGGAAGTTTGTGGTTAACTATAATTTTTCATATAGCCTATAATACTTTGAGTGTTATATATGGTAGTTTGAATCCTAAATTATTAGAATTATTAATAACTAAAACCTATATACTACCAATAATAGCAGTATTATTGTTATTTGATAGTTTAAAATTTTTTCTAATCAAGAGAGGTAAAAGAAAATGAATTTTATTGAAGAAATGATTGGTGTAACTATAGAATTGAATCAAGAAGAAATGAAAGAAAAAATTGTTAAGTTTCTACTAGAAGAGGAAATACTTTTAAAAGGATATCAAATTATAAGAGACATCTTGATATTAACTGATAAAAGAATTATTATGGTAGATTATATTGGGGTAAGGGGCAGAAAAGTACAGTATCATATGATACCTTATCAAAGTATAAATCGTTTTGTTATTGATAGTCCTGGAACTCTTGATACTGATTATACATTGAAATTATATATTAAAGGATCTCTAGAGCCCTTGGAAAAACAACTTAAAAAGAATATTGATATATACGAACTTAATCATATTATATTTTCTCATATTATTTAATTTTTTGGCCATAGGTGGAGAACTTTTGTAGTGTGGCTTTTATGTCTTCTGAACTTAATATCTTTCCACCCCCAACCATTTTAGTATTTATATACAAATGACAACAAAATTCTATTTCTTCTGTTGTGCTAAAGGCATATTCCATATTTGGTCCACCTGTAAGAAGACCATGATTGCCTAAAAGCACTGCGTATTTACCTTCCATATACTCATAAGCAAGATCTGCTAGTTCTTTTGTTCCAAAAGTAACATAAGGTGTGCAGGCTACTTCATGATTTCCGCTGAAAGCGATAAGATAATGGATTGCAGGAAGATTTTCTCCCAAGCAAGCAAGAGTGGTAGCGAATATAGAATGTGTATGGACTATCGCATTAATATCTTGGCGTTTTTCGTAAAATATTTTATGCATACTATATTCACTTGAAGGTTTTCTTTTACCTTGAATAATATTGCCTGCTAAATCGAGGATGACTACATCTTCTTTTTTTATGTCAAAATACTCCATTCCGGATGGTTTTATTGCCATGAGACCAAGTTCTCTGTTAAAGATGCTTAGATTTCCACCTGTTCCTGTTGTTAATCCTAGGGTAATCAGTTTCTTGCCATATTCGACTATTTGTTCTCTTTCTTTTTCCATTAACATTAAAACACTTCCTTATTCAAGCAATTTTCGGGTATTTTGTTATTTATTAGTATATCAACAATACTCTTGGCAGCCAGTAAAGACATAGCCTCTCTGCTATCATAGGTACCGCTACCAATATGAGAAGAGGTTACTACATTATCTAAATTTGTTAGTCCAGGATAGATTTCAGGTTCATTTTCATAAACATCCAGTCCTGCACCATATATTGATTTTTGTTTTAAGGCTTTATAAAGTTCTGCTTCATCAATTATTGCACCTCTGGCTGTATTGATCAGGATTGCATTAGGTTTCATTAAAGCCAATTCTTTTTCACCTATTAAATGGTGAGTGCTTAGATTATATGGGCAATGAATTGCCAAAAAATCAACTTTTGGTAACATTTCATATAGGTCTTCGTAAATTGCACCTGTTTCTTTTTCAAAATCTTTTTTTCTTGATGGACTGTTGTAGTGTATTTCCATATTGAAACCTTTGGCCATTCTGGCAAAGGCAGATCCAATTCTTCCAACACCAATAATTCCCAGTTTTTTGCCACTGATAGGTTGGCCCAAAAAGCCTAAAGGATCCCAACCGGTAAATTTACCTGCTCTGGTTAATTTATCTGATGGAATTATATGTCTGCTAGCAGCAAATAGAAGTGCCCAGGCTAATTCTGCAGTTGCCATTGTTAAAGCATTTGGTGTATTAGTTATTGCTACTCCATAGTCTGAGGCCGTATCAACATCAATATTGTTAAAACCTACTGCATAGTTTGCAAAAACTTTTACAGATGGTGCTGTTTTAAAGGTGTTTTCATCTACCTTGTTGGTCAGCATTGTTAGAACTCCATCATATCCTTTGATAGTTGATAGAAATTCTTCATCTGTCAGGTCTCTTTCTTCTGGTTGTACTGTTACCTCAAAATGTTCTTTGAGGAGGTTTATTCCTGCTTCCATTATTGGTCTTGTTACATAGACTTTTTTCATTAGCTTTTCACCTTCTTCAATACACTCTCAAGTCTATTGAGTGCTTCATTAAGATTGACTCTGTCTGTTGCAAAAGAGAAGCGCACATAACCTTCTAAATCCACTCCGAAAGTACTGCCGGGTAGTGAGGATATATAAGCGTTCTCTAAAATATAGTTGGATAACTCGTCGCTTCCTTTTCCAAACCACTTAAAGTTTGGGAAGGCATAAAAGGCTCCATCAGGAAGAACACAACTAACATGAGGTATGTCATTTAATCCTCCCACTAATAAATCTCTTCTAGCTTTAAATTCAGCTTTCATTTTTTCAACATCATCTTGTGGTCCTTTATAAGCTTCAATTCCTGCGTATTGAATAAAGGTATTGGTACAGGAGTTGCTTGCTACTATTAACGGGTTGAATACTTTGGCAATACTTTCATGCATTATTCCATAACCTAATCTCCATCCAGTCATGGCATAGGATTTAGAAAAGCCATCTAATAGAATTGTCTTTTCTCTCATATGCGGGATACTAGCTATGGATATTATTTTTTCATCCCCATAATAGAGTCTGTCATAAATTTCATCTGATAGCACAATAATGTCTTTATCTCTTAAAAATTCAGCAATTGCTTCAACTTCTTTTTTTTCAATAATTGAACCAGTTGGATTATTAGGGCTATTTAATATGATAAGTTTTGTTTTTGAGGTTACCAATGGTTCTAGGTCTTCTAGGGTCATTCGAAATTTATTTTCTTCAGTTGTTCTAAGAGGTATTGGTATAGCACCCATATATTTAATAAGCACACTATAAATAGGAAAGCCTGGGTTGGGAATGATTACTTCGTCACCAGGTTTTACAAAGGTTAGAAAGGTGTAGAATAAAATAGGTTTTGCTCCTGGAGTAACAATAACATTTCCTGGATTTGCTTCCACTCCCTTATATTTCTTGACATATTTGCTTATTTCTTCCTTTAGAGGCAAGATGCCTAAGGGTTGAGCATAATGGGTTTCTCCTCTTATCAATGCATCTATTCCAGCTTGAGTTATGTTGGCTGGTGTATTAAAGTCTGGTTCACCTAATTCTAGATGAATAACCTTGTTTCCTTGATCTTCAAATTTTTTGGCTTTTTGTTTCACTTCAAAGCCTGAAACTATATGCATATCTAGTGCGTTTTGATTCATTAGTTTTTTAAACATTGGTTGCTCCTTTATTAATCCCTTATTATTTAAAATTATAACAAAAAAAACTTTTTCTTGCATTAAATTATTTGCCTTATTGTAGATTTGATGAATAAATGATACCTTATTATTATATAAGTTCGGTTTTTATGATGGAGGAAGCATGAAATACGCAATTATTGGTGGAACGGGAGTTTATAGTTTAGGTGAAAATTTCAAAGAAATTAGTATGGATACACCATTTGGCAGGATTGATTTTACTGTAATGGAAAAGAAGGGGAAAGAGATTGTCTTTTTACCACGTCATGGCAAAGGTCATGGATGCCCGCCTCATTTGGTAAATTATCTTGGTAACATGTGGGCTTTGAAAGAATATGGGGTTGAGTTCATTTTTTCTACTGTCGCTGTTGGTTCTACCAGAATAGACATTAGTCCAGGTGATTTAGTATTGATTAGAGATTTTCTTGATTTTACCAAAAGTAGACCTATGACTTTTTATGATGGGGCTAATGGAGTTATTCATGTATCTATGGGAGAACCATATTGTAGGATGTTATGTAACGAGATTATTAAAAGGACAAATGATAATATTAAAGATAACATTGTTTATGTTTGTACCGAAGGTCCTAGATTTGAAACAGCAGCCGAAATTAGCTTTTACAGACAAATCGGAGGGGATGTTGTTGGTATGACTAATGTGCCTGAAGTAGTTTTAGCGAAAGAATTATCTATGTGTTACTGTACTGTTGGCGTTGTAACAAATATGTGTACTGGTCTAGTTAGTGAGGAAGCATCTGGCTTAGAGATTATTTCTATAGTTAATAAAAGGAAAGATTATTTGACTAATTTGTTTGTGGATATTTTGTTGAATGGTGATTTAAGAACCGATGTTTGTTCTTGCCGTTCCTCTTTGATTAAGGTTTAATAGGAGGTGTTGAGGTGAAAGAGTTTATTTCAATGTGGAAATATAAAAGTATGTTTATGTTATTATTAATTTCGATTTTATTTTATGCTGCTGTTCATTTGCCTTTTGAGTTTGGTTTAATTGTCTTTGATATAAAATCATTCCAACCTGTTAACGCTATACCAGTTATTATTGGTTTATTTTTTGGACCTGCTGGAGTTCTTGGCGTTGGCATAGGATCATTTTTCGTATCTATTTATGGAGGTCTATCTGTAATTACGCCATTTATTATGTTAGGAAATATGTTAATGGCACTTTTAGCATTTAGAATGTGGGATAAGTTGCTTCTTAAGTCAGATTTAGATTTAGTTATTCCCAAAAGTGGTAAAAAAATTGTGATAGTTAATTTATTATTAATAGTTATTATTTCTTCTATGGTAAAGTCTTTAGTTATTGGTTGTGGTTATATTCTGACTAGTTCTGAGGTGTTTTATAGAAGAGCTATACCTTTGTTTATTAATGATACCATTGGTGGTTTTTTGTTAAGTGTATTTTTTATATTTATATTTTTGAAAAGATTCAGAATGTGGGAGATGATTTGGTCAGATTTGATGAAACCTGGAGATATGCAAGTTGATTCTAGAATAGGAGCAAATGTTGCAATATACTCCATACTTGTCTTCTTTCTTATATCTTTATTTTTATCATATTTTGGACTTAATATATTTGTGATTATTAGTGGGACTTTAGCTATATTAGGTATATTTACCGGCTTGTTATGGAAGGGTAAGACAGATTGATAGAAATAAAAAAAGGATGATTAATCATCCTTTTTATTTTAAATAAATATTATGTTAAGACTATTTGGTAACTTCTTCAGGTGGTCGTATGTCATGGAAGATATATTCCAGTATTCTATTTTTGTTTTCAGATATATCGAAAACATAATAGTAAATTCCATTAATCATCTTTCCAGCACCTAGATCAGAATTAGGATATCTCATTTGTTCTACAGTAGAAATATTATTTATTGCGACACTATATGCTATCTCTAATATTTGTCCTGTTGTCATATTTGTTGTAATTTCAGGCATGATAGTAGTTAATATTCCAGGATATGTAAGTTTATTAGAGCTAAGTAGTTTAGTTATTATTGCTTGCATAACATCTCTTTGTCGTCTGCCTCTTTCAAAATCTGAATCAATTTTTCTGATACGTGAAAAGGCTAGAGCTTGTTTGCCATTTAATAAATGTTTTCCCGACTTGCTAACACCTGGAACCAGTAGTGCTTCTTTATCAGTTATTGTTACAGTTACACCACCTAATGAATCAATAATCTTTGGCATTGAATCAAAATTAACAGTGGCAAAATATTTTATATCCAAATTAAAGTTAGTATTTAAAGTTTTAATTGCTAATTCCGGACCACCAAAGGCATATGCATGAGTTATTTTATCCATACCATGACCAGGAATATCGACATAAGAGTCTCTCGCCACTGATGACAATTTAATTTTATTATTAAGGGTATCAACTGTAATAATCATGATAGCATCGCTTCTGCTTGCATTTTCCTCACTGCTATCAACACCATAAAAAACATAATTTCTAATATCTTTTGTCTGTTTTGTTGCAGATTCTATTATCCCTAAATCTTTATTTTCAGTAGAAATGACTTCGGTCTTGACTGAGCTCATTAACAAATAAAGATACATCATTCCGCCTATTATTAATAAACAAAAAGTTATTAGAATCCAAACAAAAATTCTTTTTACATTGACTTTCTTTTCTTTTTGCAAACATTTCACCTTCTAACATTTTAATAAACTTTATTATTTCAAAAATATAATTTAAAGTCAATTATAGTTGCGAAAATAATTATGAACAATACTAATTTAAATTAATAAATAGAGGATAGGAAGAATGGGTAAAAATTTACTGAATTCCGCTGATTAAGTATTTAATAACTATAATATTCCATAAAATTAATATATTGGAATATTTTATTTACAATTTATTATAAATGATATAGAATTACAAGTAATACAACTTAAAATTCACATTTCTATATAGCTTTTAAGGCAAAGTCGGAAAGGATCATAATGGATCGAAATCATTTAAGGATAGGAGATATCCTGGTCACTCAGGGACGTCTAACAGCAAAACAATTAGATGAAGCTTTGAGTATTCAAAAAGAAGATAAAAATAAACGTATAGGAGAGATACTTCTAGACAATAATTATATAAAAGAAGAGGATTTACTGATTGCTTTATCTAAGAGATTAAAATTAGATATAGTTAATTTTGTTCAAAGTCCAATAGATCTTAAAACTGTATCAATGATTCCAAAAAGCATTTCTTTGAAATATATGATTGTGGCAACACATATTGAAGGTGGAAGAGTAATTCTAGTAGTAAATGATCCTTTGGATTTTTTTGCTATAGAAGATGTTAAATCGTTAATCAATATGCCGGCGGAAATTAAAATAGGTAAAAAAGATGATATTATTAAAGCTTTGAATAAAGCTTATTCAGAAATTGATTCACAAAATGCTGCCAATATTGCCAATAAAAGTGTTTATGGTAAAATAGGAGAAATTTCACAAGATTTAGAAATAACCACTGAATTAGCACCTGTGGTTAATTTAATAAATTCAATAATAATCAAAGGGTATAATGATGGAGCTTCAGATATACATCTAGATCCCTTTGAGAAAACTATGTTGATCCGATATCGTATTGATGGTTTGCTAATAGACAATATGAACATTGATGCTAAACTTGCTCAAAACCTTTCAGCAAGGATTAAAATAATGTCAGGACTCGATATAGCTGAATCAAGAATTCCCCAGGATGGTCACTTCAAAATTAAAATTAGCGGCAGAGAAATAAATATTAGAGTATCTATTATGCCTACTGTTTTCGGAGAGACTATTGTTATGAGATATTTGACTCAGATGGTCAAAATTGATCATGTTAATTCCTTTGGTATGAATGAATTTAATTACCAAAAAATATCAAGAATATTAAGAAAACCTCATGGGATAATTCTTATAACTGGTCCAACAGGATCAGGTAAAACTACTACTCTATATATGTTAATAGAAAGCCTAATAAAAAAACCGATAAATATATGCACAATAGAAGATCCTGTAGAATAGAATCTTGAAAAAGTAAATCAGGTTCAAGTGAATATTCAAGCCGGTCTTACTTTTGAAACTGGTCTTAGAGCAATGTTAAGGCAAGATCCAGATGTAATATTAGTGGGAGAAATCAGAGATGGTAAAACTGCAGAAATTGCAGTAACAGCTGCAGTGACTGGACATCTAGTATTCTCCACATTGCATACTAATGATGCAATTAGTACAATTACTAGACTACTAGACATGGAGGTTCAAAACTATATGATTGCCAACTCCATAGTAGGTATTGTAGCTCAAAGGTTAATTAAGAAAATATGTCCTCATTGCAAGGAAAAATATAGTCCTGAAGAGCACGAAAGAGATCTTGTCCCAGGGGCAACTAGTCTTTACAAAGGTAAAGGTTGTCATAACTGTGATTATACAGGTTATAAAGGGAGAGTTGCTGTTCATGAAATTTTAGAGGTAGACGCTACTATTAGACATATGATTTCTCAAAGAGATCCGAAAGAAAATATTTACGAATATGCAGCTAAAGAAAATAGAATTGTT